>CAZNNK010000468.1:0-5757 GCA_964574085.1 uncultured Coleofasciculus sp. | reverse complement strand
GGCAAACACCTCTCTCCTCGGTGGTGGTGGTGTGGATGGGGCGATTCATCGGGCGGCTGGACCCGGTTTGTTGGCAGAGTGTCGAGGGTTGAATGGCTGTGAAACGGGTGATGCTAAAATTACTCAGGGTTACAATCTTCCGGCTGATTGGGTGATTCATACGGTAGGACCTGTCTGGCGGGATGGTAATCATGGTGAGGATGCTTTGTTAGCCAGTTGTTATTACCGGAGTTTGGAACTGGCAGAGCAAAATAATATTCGTAGTATTGCCTTTCCAGCAATTAGTACGGGAGCCTATAGGTTTCCGCCGGAACGGGCTGCCAGAATAGCCGTAGGTACAGTTAATCAGGTTTTGGCAGAAAAGACAACTATCGAACAAGTGATTTTTGTGTGTTTTTCTACGCAATCCTATAACCACCATCAGCAAGCCGTGCAGGAAATTTTAATCAAAAAGGATAACGAGTGATTTCAATAGCTCTAATTCAACTCAGTTTAACTGCCATTCTTGCCTTCTATGTCGCTTGGAATTTAGGTGCCAATGATGTGGCGAATTCCATGGGAACGTCAGTTGGCTCAAAAGCGATTACGCTACGACAAGCGCTGATTATTGCAGGTATTTTAGAGTTTACAGGAGCGGTTTTATTTGGTCAAGGGGTGGCGACAACGTTAGCCACGCGAGTGATTGATCCAACGTTATTTGTCGAAACGCCACAGGTGTTATTACTGGGGATGATGTCTGTATTACTCGCTTGTGGGTTATGGTTACAAATTGCCACCAGTCTGGGGTTACCTGTCGCCTCATCTCATGCTGTAGTTGGCGCGATCGCCGGATTTTGTTGGGTGGCGATTGGGGTAAAGGCGGTAGACTGGGGAACGTTGGGGCGTATTTCGTTAACTTGGATTATTACACCTGTTGTGAGTGGTAGTTTAGCCGCCGGATTTTATAGTATTATCAATACGTCAATTTTAAGGCAAAGGAATCCGATGGTTCAGTTACGGGAATGGATTCCTTGGCTTAGTGCGATTCTGTTGAGCATCTTTGGCGCGATTGTCATGCCAAGTTTATTCAATCGTCCGCTATTTTATGCCTTGCCCATTCCTGCTCATGATTTACCGATTATTACGGTTTCAGTTGCGGCTATTGTTCTGAGTTTGATTAGTTGGCGTCAGTTAGAACGTAATCCTTTAATTCTACCTGTTAATCCTGAAGAATCAATAGATAAGGATAGTCGCACCGGGGAAACTGGAGAAGCGGAAATTGAAGCGACTATTGCCTCACCCCCGATTTCTGTATCCCCCTTTCCTTCCGCAATTGAGCAACAACTGGCACGGTTTCAAGTTCTCAGCGCTTGCTTTGTGGCATTTGCTCACGGTTCCAACGATGTCGGGAATGCGATCGCTCCCTTAGCTGCGATCGCGTATATTATTGCTACGGGTACGGTTCCCCTCACGGCGTTTACTATTCCGTTGTGGATTCTCATTGTCGGTGGTGCTGGTATCGTTGCGGGTTTAGCCGTTTGGGGGAAAAAGGTGATTAGTACCGTTGGGGAAAATATTATTCCGTTGCAACCGAGTAGTGGATTTTGTGCCGAAATTGCCACAGCGACAACTGTTTTACTCGCCTCCCGTTTCGGTTTTCCGGTTTCAACGTCTCACGCTTTGGTAGGGGGTATTGTGGGTATTGGATTGATTCAGAATTGGCGCACGGTTCGCTTCCAAACCTTGAAATCCATTGCGCTGGCTTGGTTGGTTACGCTACCTGTAGCCGCCAGTTTAGGGGCGATTATCTTTATTAGTTTACGTGGGATTTTTCTTTAGGCTCTTAAGCCAGGGCGGGTTTTGTTGTGCATTTATCGGCTTTTTATTAGCGTTAGTCCCTAAACCCGCCCCTAAAATTGTCCATTTGATTGATTTGGTTCGAGGGAATGCTTATTCCTTAAACGTTTCGGCAATATAACCAATCCGGTCAACAATATCGGCAACATTACTAATATAATAATTATTTTCATTAACTGAGAGGGTAAGGTTTTCTAGCAATAAAAACGACCACACTTCCCCATCGGTGATAATGCCATAGACTTGATCTTGCTGGAACTTCTTTAGAGTGGCATACATTTCAGCGACACATTGCCCTAAACCATCAGATAGACTGCTTTTTTTTACTTCAACCACTGAAATAATCGGCGAGATGAAATCAATATCATCAAGACTTAACGCGCAATCGTATTTACCATTTAAAGGGTGAGGCAAACCCGGTGTTTCCTCTGGATTAATATCAACAGGTGGTTCAAAAAAGATACCGAGATTGTAAATATCGCTAGCTTCCCACAAAATGTGAGAGACTAAGAGACTGCCTCGGGTTGCTTCGTTATCCGATTTGGACAGGCTAATGCGAGACTTCATCTTTTTCACGGCTGTCTGCAAATCAGGATAAGACTGTGCTGTGGGGTTAAAGGTGCTAAATAAATTAGCATCTTTCAATAGCGTGATATTAAAGATAGCTTTTAATTCAGCGGCTGAGTATTTTCTATAGTCACCAAAAGACATAATGTGCCTTCAGATTAGTTTTAGTTTATTAAGCTACTCTATGTCCTCCAATCCCAACTCACCCTCCGTAAATCTTGCTTTTCTTGTGTGGCACACATGCAGTATGTAGACCGTACTATCTTCAACCGTGAATAAGACACGGTAAGTTCTTTTCTTGCCTACAAGAAGTTGCCGAATTTCCTTGTCAAACTGCCCACCTTCAGGAGCAAGTGAACACCGCTGAGGCATCTGCTCAAGAGAACGTACAGACAAAAGCAACTCGTGATACCACTTAACAGCAATATCCAGACCAATAGTTGATTCCATCCATTGATACGCCTCTTGTATTTCTGCAAGTGCCTGGGGAAGAATCTTGATCGGGTAGGTCATGGTTTAGGAGGAATATTAAGCTTGACTCGAAGTTCCTCAAGGGCTTCAAGGGCTGGAACAGCTTTTCCTTGAGCCATTTCATCAAGTCCTTGCTTAATACCAGCCACCGCTTCCAGATATTCGATCCGCTCTAAAAGCTCCTGATATGCCGCAACGCTTTGTACGACAAGCTCAGAAACCCCATTCACTGTAAGCACAAGCGGTGCCCCTGTTTCCTTAAGTTGTTGCACGAACTCAGTTGTGTTCCGTTTGAAGTTTGAGAGTGAGTTAATATCGCGGCTTAAGTTAAGCATAACCAGAGAACACTAAATATGATGTATATATGATGCTTGTTTTCGTTCGATTTGGCAATAGTCCAAGCAGATCACTGTGCAAAAGCACTCAAAGCGCTGCCAATTGCACTACTCCTGTCCCCATTGATTGACTTGCTCAACGGACAATCCTAAAGCCTCGGCAACCTGCTCAGCACTCAAACCCATGTTTAAGAGTCGGGGAATCGCTTCCTGTTGGGCGCGTTCGGCATTCTCGGCTCGCTGTTCGGCGGATTCTGCCCGTTGCTATGCTGCTTCCGTCGGTGTGGGAATCCAGTTTCCTTGGGCGTCGTACCAGCGCAACCATTGTCGCTCTAATCCGCGATAGTCTCCAAACCACAATCCGATTCCCAATTCTAGGCTAGGCAACCAAATTCGCGGTTCAGTGAGTTCCCGTTGCCGATAGCGATCGCCTTCTAACCAAAATACTCGCAATTCGTCAGTATAGCGGTCGAAGACGATGTAGTAGGGAATGGCTAAAATTTGCTCATACACTTCCCATTTGGTTGGGGGTGAAACTCTACGTTCGGTTTGTCCCAAGTCTTCCTGGCGGGTTCCTGGAGAGAGCAATTCGATCGCGACGACAGGGCGAACTCCTTCTTGCCAAATCACATAGCTCAAACGTAGTTCCTGTTCTTCGTAGAGTCGAGGAACGCCCACTACAGCATACCAATCGGGTCGCTTGTACCCGTTGGGATGATTCACGTCGTAGTAGAGATTTAAATCACTTGCCACCAAAACGCGATCGCTCCGATAGGTGGGCGGGCAAAACGTGGCGCTGCATAGTTCAGCTTGCCACAGATGGTACTCGTCAGGCAATCCCGGTTCCTCCACAGATTCACTCTTGAGATCGTACATCGTGGGCAGGGCTTATCTGGGAGAACGAGGGGGATCAGTTTGTTCGATGAAGGGTTTAGTAAGGGGCATAGACAACGCGATCGCGATTTTGGTTGGTACTGTAACAATTACCTGATGTCAAGGACATGAAAAGGGCGGGTTTACGGCTATCAACTTAGATCCCCGACTTCTTGGAGAAGTCGGGGATCTGGAGTACCTCACACGGAGAAGATATTATGCTTGAATCCCTATCACTAGGCGAACCTGATCAACAGTTGATTGAGGAGGATGCCAAGTCAGAAGCGATCGCCGAATTGCTTCTATTACCGTCTGATCCTTTACCGATGAGGCTTTCTCGTTTAGAGTGACCTGTTGTACACGACTTTTGCTAATGTAAAACTCGAAAACAAGATCGCCACTGATACCTGAGGGCAACTGGATCGATTGTAGACGTTGAGTTAAACGCGCGATCGCATCTTCGTTTAATCCAGTCGCACTGACAATTTGTAGGCGATTAGCTGTAGGTGCAGCTTTCGTGATGTCTAAATCAGCTTCAATGTCTGGAGTTCTCGATTGCTGCGCCCAGCCCTCACCCGTAAGTATACCGATATCGATCAGGGTGAGATCAAACATACCAAACAGCGGATCATCATCATAGTCAACTTCTACTTCTACATCGCCAAAAATTCCCTGATAGCTGATCCCTTCCGGCATTTCTACGGGGACTTGTACAGAGACAGAACGATCTTGGGGATTGACACGCACTTCATCGCTGACGGCAATAAAGGCGGTATATTGGGACAAGAGTTGATAAGTTAAAGCCGTATCAGTGACAGTTTCTACGCCAACTTTTGTCTCTCCCTGCACCATTTGATTCATCAAGTTTTTAATCCGGTTACGACCCCACAGTTGTGCAATAGCAGGATTTCCCGTATCTTCAAAGTTAAGCTCAAAACTCTGCTGGTATTGCTGTCCTCCGGCAATTGTTCCTGTCACTTCCAGCCTTCCCGGTATAGCATCTTTTTTGCATCCAAATAGAACTAATGGCTGTTCAGCAAATAAATCGGGTGGAGTCGCCGGATAAATGATGGGAGGTTCACCCTCGCCTTGCCAGTACAATTGAATATTGGTCAGCACTGGATTATTAATTTGCCCGAAGAACTGTTCTGCGAGTTCTTCAGTCGGCTCATCGTAGCGGACAATCCGGGAAATTCCTCGTCCAATTTCAGCAATTCGATTTAGGATAAAACGATTAACCGAACTTCCTGCACCAAAACTGTGCAAGCGATTTCCTAATTTTAAATGGCGTTGGACTTCTGCCAGGATTTGATTTTCGTTGCCAATATAGCCGTCTGTTAACAGTACAATACTCCGCAATCGTCCCGGATCAACCTCTGGGAAATTTAGCACCGCCTGAATCCCCCGCATCAGTTGAGTTCCGCCACTGGCGTTTAACTGATTAATATAGTTCATGGCACAGTTGCGATTTTGTACTGTATTTGCCAAGGGAACCGGTGAAAGTTGGCGGGTAGTATCTGAGAAATCGATAATGGTGAACGTATCGTGGGGATTGAGTCCGTTGATAAAGCGGCGCATTAATTCTTGACATTTGGTTAAGGGTTCACCACTTTGAGAACCTGATGTGTCAATCAAAAACACCACATCTTTGGGAACTAATTGATCGGGGTTATAC
>CAZNNK010000467.1:0-5764 GCA_964574085.1 uncultured Coleofasciculus sp. | reverse complement strand
GTTAGGACACATCTTATGGTAGAGACGTTCCGCCGGAACGTCTGGAACAACAGTTTGTTTGTCTTAATCGATGTGTCTACTGCTATAAGTGAACACAGACAGATCCCCGACTTCTCTAAGAAGTCGGGGATCTCTTTACCCACTTACTTGAAAAGCGCTGTAAACCGGATTGTCAATTGCGAAACCCTTGTCGTGCGACCATCTGGGTCGCTCCTGATACTTTTATGCCAAGTTAGTTATCACTTTATGTAACTGAATGATCTGATTTAAGTCATAGAGTTGACCGAAAATGTAAGTACATCATTTTTTTATTTTTGTAGAGTATAAATCAAGCGGACATAACATAAAAATTGTTTCTAAAATCCAGCATCTGCTCATTTCAGGTTTAGGTGGTAATATGCTATCGATTCGTGATTTAGTTCAAAAAGCATTGACAATTGGTTATCTAACCTTAGCCGCTGAAGAACAACTGCGGCAGCGTTTACAAAGCAAAACTTATGAACCAGACGAACTCAATGCCTTCATGAAGTTGCAGCAAGCCGCAATGGAAGGAGATGTACGACAAGAATCTCGCGAACTGTTCCAATTGGAATTACGTTCCCAAACCCTTTGATTGATAACAGTTTAACTAACTTGCGTGAAATCGTAGGTTGGGTTGACGCGCCGAAACCCAATCAATGGTGCCACAGTTCAGATACAGAAAATCCTGATTGCTCTCCTCAAGTGTAGGGTTTGCAGTTTTCGGCAACGGTGGTGACAGTATTATGCCATTAACTTGTCCAGTTTCTACCATCACCTTGGCACAAACAGGGAATGCATGCTTAAGTTAGTTTGCTTATCGTATTAATTAAAGAACAGGTTTTCACCCGGATAGATTACCGCTCAAGGATAGGAACAACAGGAAATTGTCGTTTTGGAGATAAAGAATCCATGTCAATTCTCAAGCAAGCATCAATCGCTGTACTGGGAACAGCATTTGTCACCGTAGGCACAGGAGAAGTCGCCAAAGCCATTATTACTCCGGATGAGTCAGTTAATGCTTTGGTTGATCCTTTCGATTTTAGTGGCGTTGCTGCTCTAACAATAGAACAACAAGTTTTTTGTACTAGCTCTCTCCTCCCAGACGGCTTACATCTTCTCACAGCAGCCCATTGTGTTGCCGACGAGAATGGACAAGTTTATCCCGTTTTAGTGGGTAATACAACAGCAACTTTTAATTTGTACAACGAGCCGCTTTTTCTATCACTAAATGGAATTTTTGAAAACATAAAAGTTAGTGACTTTTTTGTGTTTCCAGGTTGGAATCCTCAATCTATGGGTGGTGGAGATGATGGTGACATTGCTGTCTTGAAGTTGGCTAAGCCAGCTCCAACAGCTATTGAACAATATGATATTTATCGAGGAACAGATGAAATTGGTCAGATTTTCACAATGGTTGGATACGGATTGACTGGTACTGGCTCTCAAGGCTTTGACTACTCAGAACTTGATTCCGCTAATATTGATGGCAGGAAACGCTTTGGGCAAAATCAATTTGATGCCTTTAGAGATATCTTCAATGGTTTTGATCAACTTCCTGACTTGGCGATTTCTCAGGGGCAACTACTCTTCGATTTTGACAATGGCAATCCTGAAAATGACTTCTTTGGCGTCCACTTTGGTATCAGCGACTTAGGGTTAGGACTCAACGAAGTTACTCCAGGACCAGGTGATTCAGGGGGACCTTCATTCCTCCTCGACGACGAGGGGAACAAGTTGATTGCCGGAATTAACTCCTATGGTTTGTCTGATGTTTGGGATACTAATCTAGATGGCATTATTGACACTCGTCTGTTCCCAGACAATCCAATTACAGATGTTGTCATCGAAGGAGACGGTAATGCTAGTTTCGGTGAATTTGCGGGTGTCATGCGGGTATCAGCTTATGCCAGTTTCATCGATGATGTGATGGCGGGGAACGTTCGCCCTACGGCTTCGGTGCCAGAACCCTCTTCTCTTTTGGGGACTCTGATGTTTAGTATTTTGAGTATTTTCTCTTTAGGAAAAACTCAGAATAAGCGCTCCTTGAATTCAACCCCTGATACCAAATCTCCTTGAGAACACAGGTTGTAGATAGTGTAACTGATTAACCCGATTTGCTACAACGATAAGTATCAGATTTAATAGCACTGACGCCCTGCTAACATTAGCGGGGTGATTTTTTATCCGTCTTGTGCCAGGATAAGGGAGCAAAGACTACGTCCTTCCCTAGGATGGGAGCTTAGGGTATTAGGTTTGCCTTGTATAAAAGGTATTAAACTTTAAGTTTTTATAGCCGTATAACACAAAAATTATACCAATTATTTTACTTATTCAGTCATGAGTATTGCATTTTTCGGCAAGTTGATTGGCGTCATTGCGTCAAAACTATAACCGGAATGTGTCCGTAACTTGGCAGAAAAGGTTGATGCATCACTTGTTTGTTTTTTTTATAGTTGTAATCAAAGAGAAGTTTTCCTGCAATCTGAACAACAAAAAAGCACCTGAAACTCTCTTTGAATCTCTAGTAATCGAGGTTGATATATCTATCAATGTACACAACAGAAAACCCAGACTATGATGTCGTAATTATGGGTGCGGGATTTGCCGGCGTATGCCAAGCCCGACACCTCCTGCTCAAAATCCCAAACATTCGGGTTGCTTTAATCGATCCGCGACCGGAAGAGCGAACAGAAAAAGATCTGAAAATTGGCGAGTCAACCGTTGAAGTATCGGCTATGTTCCTCTGCCGGGAATTGGGTCTCTACGAATACCTGCTCGAACATCAGGTTCCTAAACACGGGCTTAATTTCCATTGGCCCAAAGACCAAGCAACTACGGATTCCATTGACGACTACTATAGCCTATGGACTCCTCTGAATCCCCCTATACCTAGCTTTCAAATTGATCGAGCAAAGTTAGAGCAAGATTTGCTCAAGATGAATAAAGATTTAGGCGCTGTCTTCTACAACGGCAGAGTGACCAACGTTAATTTGACATCGGCTGATGCAGTGAATAGCGTCTATGTCAAGCTTGACACCGGGGAAATAGAACTCAAAGCTAAGCATATTATTGATGCTGCTGGTCGCCGTTTTATTATCGGGCGTAAGGCTGACAATCTCATCCTTGAGCCTGAAAATCTCTTGGGTCTGAACACTGGCTCGGCATGGGTGCGGATTAAAAATGTAGACCGTACCATCTTTGATGATGGCTATGACCCAGCGGGGGGAGTAGCCAGTCATTACTACGGCACCAATCATTTCTTTGGTCATGGTCACTGGCTATGGATGATTCCAATTGATAAACAATCAATGGAATTATCCATTGGAGTTATTCACCATCATGATGTGATTCCGGCACAAGACATCAACACCTTGGACAAATTTTATCGTTTTCTGGAGAAGAACCATAACCTACTTTATCGTCTCGTAAAAAGTGGTGAAGGCATAGACTTTCATTATTGGCCCAAGATAGCCCATGCTAGCAAAACTGTCTTGTCTCAAGATAACTGGTATGTGATTGGCGATGCCGCTGCCATGTTTGATGCTTTTTATTCAACGGGAATGACTTCAATTGCCTTCACTATTGAAACCGTAACAGAAGTCATCCGTGCTAAGCTGGCGGGCGAGGAAGATGCAGAGGAAAAGCGAACTCTTTACAATGAATTCAACCTCAAAAATATGCGGAATATCAATCGGCTTTACTACCAGCACAATAAGCAGCTTGGTAATGCTAGCATCATGAGCTATCGCATCTATCTCGAATATATGCATTGGTTTGGCATTGTTTTACCTATCTATGCAGGCAAATGGCATCTAAACCTGAAATTCCTCTCCACCTTTGTCAAGACGGCTCCACTTCAGACAAAAATCATTATTGACATATATGAACAGTTCAGCAAATTAGCCGATTTAAATTCAAACATCGGGATGATGAACTGTTACCAAACCCACCAATTGCTTGGCGACTATATTCCATTGAAAGAATTTGATGGCTTCTTAGACGAGGTGAGGTTTGAGCCATACCGGAACAACCTCTTTGGCTCGATGAAGTCCACCTATTTCTACCTGGCAATCTGGTACGCCAAGTTCCGATGGAAAGGCTTTGGTTTTTTCGGGTTACTTAGTCCCAAACACATCTACCGTGTCTGCCAATTACTGGTTTTGTCGGGTCGCTTGGCTTTGGTCGAAGCCATCTACAAATACAAGACAAAAGGGTTGCCTAGCAACAGCAAAATTGCTCAGATGCAGCAGGAATTCAAGAGTTATCAATACAAGCCTGAACTACAACCTTGGGGCGAGACCACTATTTGATGGCGAAGTGTTGCCCAAGCCATTTCCAAACCTAATTTTCTGTACTCAGTACATAGATCCTAACTCAATACCCTTAAAGAGGTTTTATGACTCACCATCCATTAGAGAGCATCCATACGCCAGAAAAAGAACCAATCGCGATCATTGGCATCGGCTGTCGTTTTCCGGGCAATGCTAACGATCCAGAATCTTTCTGGAACCTGCTGCGAGACGGTGTAGATGCCATCACTGAGGTGCCAGAGGATCGTTGGAACCTACGCACATTCTACGACCCGGATCGGCAAAAACCAGGCAAACTCTATACTCGCTGTGGCGGATTCATTGAACGCATCGACCAATTTGATGCTGAATTCTTCGGCATTTCCCCACGAGAGGCAGCGCTTATCGATCCGCAGCAACGGTTGCTGCTGGAGGTAACTTGGGAAGCCCTAGAGGATGCCGGACAGGTGCCAGAACGGCTGGCTGGCTCCAACACCGGTGTATTTGTTGGTCTCTACATCCACGATTACCAACATATTCAGTTGGATAGCAGCGCACGTCATTTAATTGGCGCTCAAATGACTACGGGTACGGCAATGAGCATCGCCGCCAACCGCATTTCCTATGTCTTTGATTTTCATGGACCAAGTATGGCACTGGATACTGCCTGCTCCTCCTCTCTAGTCGCGGTTCATCTTGCCTGTCAAAGTATTTGGAATGGTGAGTCTACTCTGGCTGTAGCAGGAGGTGTGAATGCCATCCTGAAGCCGGACATGACCATAGGCATGAGTAAGGCATCGATGCTTTCTCCTGATGGTCATTGTAAAAGTTTTGATGCAGCCGCTAACGGTTTTGCTCGAGGCGAAGGATCTGGCATCGCGATCTTAAAGCCTTTATCTCAGGCTATAGTTGATCAAGATCCGATTTATGCCGTCATCCGAGGCAGCGCGGTGAATCAGGATGGTCACACCAATGGCATCACGGTTCCCAATGGGCAGGCTCAAGAAGCCGCAATCCGAACGGCTTGTCAGCAGGCAGGAGTGTCTCCTGAGCAGATACAGTATGTAGAAGCTCATGGAACGGGGACAGCCGTTGGCGATCCAATTGAGGCGAATGCCCTCGGAGCAGTACTAGGTCGCAATCGTCCTGCGGGAAATCACTGCGTTATTGGTTCAGTCAAGAGCAACATTGGACATCTCGAATCAGCCGCAGGCATTACTGGCTTGATCAAAACAGTCCTAGCTCTGAAGCATCGCCAGATTCCACCCAATCTCCATTTTCATACACCCAATCCAAAAATTCCGTTTGAGGAACTGCAGCTGCGGGTGCCTCAGACCTTAGAACCGTGGCCCGAAAACGGCAATGATCGGCGTCTGGCGGGCGTGAATTCCTTCGGGTTCGGTGGCACCAATGCCCACGTCGTGCTGGAAGAGGCGCCGCAACCGCAACCCTCG
>CAZNNK010000466.1:0-5764 GCA_964574085.1 uncultured Coleofasciculus sp. | reverse complement strand
TGGGGAAGCAATGTAGAGACGTGCCATGGCACGTCTGGGAGCTGGGGAAGCTGGGGGAGAAAAAATTAACGTTCTTGTCAACCCTTGAGATCAACAACTTGAGGATGGCGTTGAATCCAATCATCAATATCACGGAGTACCTGATTGGGAATTTCCCAGGGAAACAGGTGAGCTGTATGAGGATAACAACGCCACTCAGATTCTCGTAGATGTTGAGCCGTTTCTTGACTCGATTGAGCAGTAATGTGGCGATCCGCTTCTCCCGCTAATACCAGACAGGGACATTGAACTTGTTCTAAGTCAGCCAGTCTATTGTATCTTGCTTTCAATGCTTGGTTAAGGGCATCAGTCGCCGCCTTAGAGGTTTGCAGATAAGCGACTAAGGCTTCCTGTGCCAAATACTGGTAAGTTGTGGCACTATGGTTTTGGATGAGATAGCGATAGAGCGATCGCTTGCCAAAGGTTTCAATGTTCCACCGCCATCCTGGAGAGAGGCGATTCAACAGGGAGGCGATCCCGGTATAGAGATTATCCTGCCACGCGATCGCCGGATGATTCCCTCTAGGTCGTGCGGCTGTCGCGATTAAAATTAAACCACTCACTCTCTCAGGTAGCCTGAGGGCTAATTCCATGGCGAGAATTCCACCGAGAGACCAGCCGAGAACCAAACAACGATTGATCTCGAACCGATTAAGTAAATCCTCCAAATCTATGAGGTGGTCGCTCATCTGAAACCTCTCCAAGGCACGACTGCGACCATATCCTCGCAAGTCAGGAGACAGCGTTTGAAATCGTTGAGATAGGTGGTCAGTAAAAACCGACAGACAACGACCCGATCCTGGATGACCGTGCAGGCAGAGAATCGGAAAGCCTTGACCTTGGCAGTAAACATTAAGTTGAACAGGTTGCGAGATTCTACCTATCGACAACTTGTTAAACTCCTCTACAAAAGTTTTGGAAAAATCCGTAAAAATGCTGTTTCCAATAAGCCTTATGGCGGATGACAATTGACATAACAGTTAAGTCAGTCTGATTTAAGTTATGTCTTCACAATTGCATCAACTCCAATCCTCCAAATTGACCCACACTCAAAAAGCTTTCCTCAAATTACAATACCAGACTGTAAATTCAGCTACAGATGATAAGTTCGAGGCATGGTTAGTGACCTTAGAAGAACAGTGGACACCAGAAATCTCGGCTTGTCTTCAGGGTAAATTCCCAGATTGGCGCAGCTAGTGCAGAAGCTTGTAGAGACGTAGCAGGCTACGTCTGGGAGCAGGGGAGATCAGCCAAGCCATGTCCTCGAACCCCGTGAAAGGTCAACACTGAACACTTCTCCCATTAAGTATCAAGTTTTGCGGAAGGCACGAATCGCCAGAATAACTAGTGTTATCAGAGTTAACGGCATCACAAATAGGAGCATGATCGCGCTAAATTCTTCTAACGCATCATGTTCAGTGGCGTTGAGAAACAAATACATCGTATAAGCAACATAGTATGCCAGAAACAGAATTCCTTCCCAGCGAGCAATACGATAGCCCGTAAAGAAAATTGGCAGACAAGCGACAGCGACAGCAATCATGACCGGAATGTCAAAATTGGTAGCAGGCATGGATACCGCGATGCCATCAGGGGCAACAACACTACACACTCCCAACACCAATAGAAGATTAAAAATATTACTGCCAACGGCATTCCCAACGGCAATATCCCGTTCACCTCGAATACCCGCTACAATTGATGTGGCAATTTCGGGTAGCGAAGTTCCGGCTGCAACAATGGTTAAGCCGATAATTAATTCACTGACGCCAAGGGCTTGGGCGATATCGACAGAACCTTGAATCAGGTTGTTTGATCCGAGTACCAACATGCCTACACCGCCAATAATTAGTCCGAGATTTAGTAAAATCTGATCGATGCCTTGACGAGAGCGATGATCGGGGCTTTCTGAGGAGTCTTCTTGGGCTTGGCTTTCCCGACGTCCTTGGTAGAGGGTAAATAGAGTGTAAGCGATCGCTCCCATCACCAAGAAAATCCCATCCCCTCGACTCAGTTTACCGTCCCACCCCATTAACCACACCAGCAACGATAGTCCAGTCATTAAAGGCGCATCCAGTCGCACCAACTGTCGCGAGACAATCAGGGGAGCCACGGCGGCGGAACTACCCAGAATCAGTAAGATATTGGCAATGTTGCTACCCACAACGTTACCAATGGCGATATCGGCTTGTCCGGCATAGCTAGATTGTACAGATACGGCTAATTCCGGAGCGCTGGTGCCATAGGCAACAACCGTTAATCCCACGACTAGGGGGGACAGTCCCGCCGCTACAGCTAATTTGGATGCTCCCCGTACCAGAATTTCGGCTCCGGCGATCAACAAAACAAAGCCGCTAATCAATAATAATATAGTGATGGCATCCATCAGGGTTTATTCGGTATGGGAACAGATCACAGGTTATGGGTTGATGACATTAATGTCAAAGTTAGGCTCAGGTAGCGATGCCTCTACCAATCAGGATAACCTACCATTAAACTCTATTTTGGAAAACCTATTCAAGACTTCAATGAGAATAAGCTAAACTTTTGTGATCAAGGAATTGGTTGGAAATTTTCCTTAATCCTTAATTACGATTTCGGCTTATTGGTGCAAGGTTTTTCATCAAAGCCTTAATTGTAACAGTAAACGTATTTTTTTTGTTCCCTGTTCCCTGCTCCTCATTCCCTATTCCCTGGATAACTTCTGCGTCGTCCGCAGAATTTGACCCGCCAAAATTGCCGCCCCAAAACCATTATCAATATTCACCACACCCACTCCCGGCGCACAAGAATTGAGCATAGTTAAAAGAGGAGCAAGTCCGCCAAAACTGGCACCGTAGCCGATACTTGTGGGAACGGCAATGACTGGAGAATCAGCTAAACCCGCCACAACACTAGGTAACGCACCTTCCATCCCGGCTACGACAATTAGCACATTCGCCTCAGCAATAACCTGTTGATGACTCAGCAAGCGGTGAAGTCCCGCTACACCCACATCCCAGAGACGCTGTACCTGAAACCCACACAGTTGAGCTGTAACGGCTGCTTCTTCAGCCACCCATAAGTCGGAAGTTCCCGCGCAAATAATCCCTATGGTTCCTGGACAACTCGATGGAATCGTTTCCGGCGCGATCGCACAAATCCGGGCAGTCGGATAATAGTGGAGATCTGGGACTGTAACTTGCAGTTCGGCAAACACCTCAGGTTCAATGCGAGTTGCCATCACCACTGAACCGCGTTGCCGCATTACTGCCATAATTTGTGCAATTTGATCCGGTGTTTTACCTAAACCCCAAATGACTTCTGGAAAGCCTGTTCTTAAGCTACGGTGATGGTCAATTTTAGCAAAGTCACTAACCGACTCAAAGGTAAAATGTTTTAGTTTATCTAACGCGACTGCCGGACTGATTTCGCCAGCCGCAACGGATTCTAGCAAAGATTTTATCGCTTGAGGTTGATTCATCGTTTATTCAAGTTTTAGAATTCTTTTATACTGTAATACTAAGACAACTCTGATGCAGAATAATTTTAGGATGTATTCTCATGGAGAATTTATCCCCATAGCGTTTTTTATTATAATCAAATTACTCTGAGCGCCCCGATAATCACAAACCGACCATAAAGTTTAGTCCGATTTCCATAAACTTCCACATTAATCAAACTCCTGTCTTTCCGCTGTCCTTTGAATCGACAGTAAAGATTTTTACTTTGACCCTGAATGCAGCTATGGATTTGTTGTTCAATAAACTTGCGATTGTCTAGACATACAAGTTCTAGAACCGATTCTAACGAAATCAGTTCTCCAAACGTATAGCCAAAAATTTCCGCTAATCGGGGATTGACGTAGAGAAAATTTCCTTCTCCAAACAGGATATACATACCAATGCGGGAAAATTCTTTCTCGCTGAAGGATGAAGGTAGAGTTGGGTGAGATTGAGCCGTTTTTTTCTGTTGAGTCTGCTTTAATTCTAAGTCCAGTTCTTGCTGCTGACGTTCATGATAGAGGCGAGCATTGTCAAGCACCAATGCCATAGATTCTGCTGTGATTTGCATCAGATGAGCCGATTCCGGGCTAAAATGTCCGGGTCGTGAGTGGGTTAATGTGAGAATGCCTAGGACTTCTTTACCCATGAGAATCGGGACACCTAGGGCGGAGCGAACGGTGTAAGGTTGATTGGGTAAGGTCAACCAACGCTCGTCCTCGATTGTGTCCGTAATCAGTCCAAGTTTGCGGTGACGATAGACCCAACCCGCTAATCCTTTATCCAACACTTGACCGATCAGCCGTTGTTTTTGTCCCCGTAGCGTCGCACCACGAGCCAGAATACTTTCAGTGACAACGCCATTGGCATCCAGTAAGAACAAACTACTGGATTCAGCCCGAGTTAGCTTGGTTCCAATTGTAACAATTTGTTGCAACATCGCCCTAACCATCAGTGTTCCCCTCGCCGCTTGCAAGGTTGTGGCAAAGGTTCTCATGAGCTGATGTTGGGCATCAAACGCCATTTTAGTCATTTTCAGTTTAATCACTTGTCGGCGTAGGGATGCCACTTCCGCCATGAGTTGTTCGTAGGACTTGTTGCGATCGCTCATTTGTACCTCTATCCATTCAATGCACCTGCACTCCAATTACCTAAGACTTCCCCCTGTGCTACGGAGAAAGACATAAGACTTACTCCCTTGGTCTGGGGTAGAATTGATGGTGTTTCCTCATCTCTACCAGAATTGGCTTGGCTCAATCTCCCCCATAATGAGTTTAGGCGAGTTGTTGCTTACTCTGGTTAAGTTTGTCATTTTTCGGTTCAGCTTTCCATCTGAAACAGGGAACAGTAAGGATTAAGCAGGTAGGCACAATAAAAGTTAACAACTCTGATCGTCATTTGTCCTTTGTAAGGGTTTGAGGGCTGTTTACACAACTTAATACAGTTGAGTTTATTTCCACTAACCTACTTACCTGCGACTTCAACTTAGAAAGGGAGTTCTCTCGCCGTCTCAGATTTCCCCGTTGAAACAGAAGTCAGTTGGGCTTGACGTCCACCTTCGCTTAAATAGGTTAAATTTAGATGCAGATAAGATTCTGGTAAATAGGGTAATCGATCAGCCCACTCGATCGCGACAATTCCCAAGGGCATTTCTATGCCTTCCCAATAGCTTTCTAGATCTAACGCGGCTACGGCTTCTGGTTCTAGGCGGTACAAATCTAGATGATAGAGAGGAATGCGTCCTTCGGGATATTCATTAATTAAAGTAAACGTGGGACTGACGATCGCCTCGGTGATGCCCAAACCTGCACCAATTCCCTGTACCAGTGTGGTTTTACCTGCACCTAAATCTCCTGCGAGCAAAATCACACTCCCTGCGGGCAACGATTCCCCCAGACGAACACCAAGCGATCGCGTGGCTTGTGCATCGGTTAGACGGAGTTTACTCATTCCTACCTTTTACTCCTACTGCCCTCTACCTTCTGCCTTGTCCCTACCAAAACGGGGATAGAAACCCAGATTTAGATGAATTTACATCAGATGAGCGCGACTGTACCAACGTAATAACACCCGTGCTAACTTTTCCGGATTATGGCGCACTAGATTTGTGTTCTCATCTTCATCCATCACATTCGCTAAAACAATGCGGCGTCCTAACTTCTCGGTTTCTTCGCGATCTAGAAAAACGGGGTGGGAATTGACTTGGGCATATTTAATCAAGGCTTCGGCAGAAGGCACTTTTC
>CAZNNK010000465.1:0-5771 GCA_964574085.1 uncultured Coleofasciculus sp. | reverse complement strand
CAATAGTGGAGTATCAGCGAAGACGGCTGACGATGTAACCAAAAATGTTACTGAAGTTCTCACGCCTACAGGTGAGGCAAAGGACTATCAGGGAATTGATTCTCCGAAAACGTCTCGCAAGGCACAGGATAATGCGGACGAATTAGTTAAAAACGCAGAGAAAAATCTAGAAAAGAGGGCGGATACTCCTGAGAAGTTTATCGAAAATTATCAAGAAGGAGCGCCGCTGAATAAACGAGTTGAGCGACTCGGCAAAGATGTGAAAGAGTCAGCCACTGATTTCACCGAGGGTGTGACTAAGGGAACTCAGAGAGGTGTTGAAAATCTCCAAGAAAATACAACGAATGCGGCTGAAGAAGTAAGCCAGTCTGCCAAGCGTTCGGCAAAAGAGGCGAAGGAAAAAACTGAAGATGTTGCTGAAGATGTAGCTAAGTCTACCAAACGTTCAGCCGAAGACACGAAAGAAAAGGCACAAGAAACGGGTGAAACTATCGTCAAAAAGACGAAACGCGCCGCAGAAGATACAGCCGATGTCGTGCAAGATAAAGCCAGTAAAGCCAGTAAATCAGCGCAGCGAGCATTAGAAGATACGGCGGATGCGATTGACTAGAGTCGGAACTCTTGACATACATTGTCTATTAGTGTAAATGTTTAGGGCTAATTGTGAATAGCAATGAACCCTGAACAGCATAAAAAGGGTACGGTAGTCTCGTACCCTTATTTTGTTATCTATGCCAGCTTATCCAGATCATCCTCAAGCCACTGATGTAGTTTTGGGCGGTTCAACCTCCAGAGGAGACGCTGTATTAGGCGGAATTGAAGCCGTAAAACAGCAGTTGAATCAGACACCCTCATCCTCTCCCCTATCCCTGAATGCCAAAATTGCCGCCCTCCATAACGCCCTGAATTATCGGCAAAAGGGCATAGCGATACTTATGCAAGCCTTAGAGGATGAAGTGTGGGAGATTCACCAAACTGCTTATTCTCTCCTAGAAAAACACGCCGCCATTCAAGCCGAATCAGCATTAACCCAATACAGCAGCCGATTAGCCAAGGAACTCCTCAACCGTTACAAAGCTAGACATCGGGCGTTCTCAAGAGCAAATTTAAGTGGAATTTGTTTACAGTGGGAAATCTTAAGCGAGATTGATTTAAGTGATGCTAATCTCAGTGGAGCCTATCTCAATCGAGTAGATTTGACAGGAGCAATCCTTAAAGGCGCTAACTGCAACCAGGCTATCCTCAAAGGTATAGAACTCAGTCAGGCAACTCTCAGCCATGCTAACCTAACTGGTGTTTCCCTAAAGGAGACAAACCTCAGTCAAGCTGAACTCACAGAGGCGAATCTCAGAGGGGCAGATTTAAGTAATGCTAACCTGCAAGAGGCAAATCTGACTCAAGGGATTATCAGTTGGGCAAACTTGAGTAACGCCAATTTAAGCCAAGCTAATTTTACCGAAGCTAATCTCGTTGGTGCCAATCTGACAGGAGCCGACTTGAGTGACGCCAACTTGAGAGGCGCTAAACTAAAAGGAGTCAAGCTGACAAACGCTAATCTAGACAATGCCGATTATGATGAGCATACCGATTTTCCCATTGGATTTAGTGATTACGATAAATTAAGAAAAATTGGGTAGGGGTGGGTTTCATCATGACAAATGACTAATGACAAATGATATGATGTCCGGACTCATCACCCCTAATAAAAATGTAGAGATCTGGTTACCAAGCCCCTACTCCCCATCACTGTAATTATGGGTATCCAACCGGACATGATATGACTAAATAATCTCCGTTCAACTCCTAATCACCCTGTCAAGATGAGAGAACAAACTTTTCTGTGTAATCAGTGTGAAAAAGCTCCCACCTCCCTACCCCCATCTGGACAATATATCCGTGAAATCAGTGTTTTGACAAATGACTAATACCTTCAATCCCCATCAAACCTTAATCGAACAATTAGATTTAATGATCCGGGCGCGTTATCCGTTGCTATATATCGTGGCGGTTGAAGAAGAACCCGTGGAAGAAGTATTACTTTCAGTTGCGGTGCAATCTCAACCCGAACGCCAAGTGTTACTCTGGGATATTGTGCGGGGGTGGGAGGATAATGGAGCAGATAAGGGTTCGGTGATGGGGGCGCTGCATCGGATTCGTAAGACTGATCCTCAAGAAAATACCCTGTTTGTCCTCCGGGATCTGCATTTTATCTTAAAAAATCCGCAGAGCGATCGCAATGCGCCCGTGATCCGAGAATTGAAGAATCTAACCAAGGAACTTAAGCGTTCTCGCAAAACCTTAATCCTCACCAGTCATACCCTAGAAGTACCCGCCGAATTGAGTGAAGAAGTGACAGTTATTGATTTCCCCTTGCCTAATTCCCAGGAAATTGATTATCTGATTAATATTCTGGTCAAACCCGAAAACTTAAACGTATCTGGATTAGCGCGGGAACAATTAGTTAAAGCTTGTCAGGGATTAAGTCGTGCCAGAATTGCCCGGGTATTGGCAAAGGCATTAGCCGCCAAACAACAGGTGAATGAAACGGATATTGATGGCGTATTAGGGGAGAAAAAACAAGCCATTCGTCAAACTGGGATTTTAGACTTTTTCACCGCCCAGGAATCGCTGAAAAATGTCGGTGGATTGGAGAATCTCAAGCAATGGGTACGGATGCGCCAAGATGCGTTTACTGAAGAAGCGCGACGCTATGGCATTCCCAATCCCAAGGGAATTTTACTGGTGGGAATTCAGGGAACCGGGAAATCCCTATCCGCGAAAACCATTGCCCATGAATGGCGTTTGCCCTTATTGCGGTTGGATACCGGACGATTATTTGGCGGGATTGTCGGGGAAAGTGAAAGTCGGGTACGCCAGATGATTCAAATTAGTGAAGCGATCGCGCCTTGTGTATTATGGATTGATGAGATTGATAAGGCGTTTGGTAATATTGGTGCTGGCGTGGATGGGGATTCAGGAACATCCAGACGGGTATTTGGCACGCTGATTACCTGGATGCAGGAAAAGACGAGTCCGGTGTTTATTGTGGCGACAGCGAATAATGTGCAGATTTTGCCCGCTGAGTTATTGCGGAAAGGCAGATTTGATGAAATCTTCTTTTTGAATTTGCCCACGGAAGCCGAACGCAAGGATATCTTTAAGGTGCATTTGCAACCCTTACGCCCTTCTCGCTTACGGGATTTTGATTTAGCCAGATTAGCACGACAAGCGAAGAACTTTAGTGGGGCGGAGATTGAACAGGTAATTATTGATGCCATGCATCGAGCTTATGGTACCTTGGTGAATGGACAACGGCGAGACTTTACCACCGAGGATATTGTCCGGGCGATAGAAGAAACGGTACCCCTTGCCGCGATCGCCCGGGAGCAAATTGAAGCGCTGAAACACTGGGCAGCCCAGGCGGGGGCAAGAACGGCGTCGAATGATAGTCAGTTGGTGGAAGAGTTAAAGCATTTTACCACACAGAAGGGGATTGGTCCGTTGGAAGTGGATTAATGATCGGTAACCAAAGCATTTAACAAACCCAGTAGTTCATCAATAGGCGTGAGATAGCGATCGTTGAAATCGATAAAGACTTCCAGGCGATTTGTCAGGGATAAAAACCGCCAAATTTGACCGGTTGTCACCGTGCCATAGACCGTTTTGTCAGCAAGATGAGAGTCGCGTCGATTAACTAAATAAGCGGCATACATGGTGGCAATACATTGAGCTAAACCCGCATTAATGTTTTCATTCTTTGCTTCAATGACGGTAACAACGGGCGCTTTAATTGTCAGCTTATCCGGGTTAGCGGTGAACAAAAAATCAACAAAGCCATTGAGTCCGAGACTGGGGTCAGCCGTAAAGTTTTTGCCCGAAAATAAGGAAATAGTGGGATTAAGCGTGACCAGTTCACTCAAAAGAGGAGCAATTAAATACTCAGACCGAGCCTTTTCAGTGTTGATGGCAGTTGCCAGAGGGACAAATCGCTTTAAGGCTTCGGTTAAGAAGCTACTGGGAGCGATCGGCTCAAAATCGATAAGTTTCTCCACAGGAGTAAGCTGGCTAATGCCTAAAGGAATGAGTTGGTCTAATGAGGTGAAATCGCTGTAAGCCATAATGTTAACCTTTGCTGATCCTAAATCTTGGGGGAATAATTCTAAGGTTCGCTGCAAGCGCTGCTGGGCTTGTTGTACATCACCTACCGCCATGAGTGCATCATAACTGTGGGTATTGGCAACAATGTCATTGGGGTTCAGTTTCAACGCCTGCTCAAATGCCTGTAGCGCCTTAACCGGAGCCTCATTTTCCATCAGTGTTAGTCCCAAAGCTAGCCAGTGAAAGGCATTGTCGGGTTCCAGCAACGTGGCTCGTTCAAAACAGTTGGCGGCTGCTTGAGTATGGTGGTGACAGGTTTCAATCAATCCCGTGATATGAAAAGACGTCGCTGGATTACGGGTTAACTCCTTGGTACTCTGATAAAGTGCGATCGCATCGGCTTCTTTTCCGATTAACTGCAAGTGCTACATGGGTACGATTTTTGAGGGTCTTGAGCGTTCAAACCATTACGGTATAAGGCTTTAGTCTGGGTGTAGTACATATATATGGGTGGAACTTCAGGTTAAGGTTTGTAGGAATCGCTATTGTGTTATCTTTCTACTAAGATTCAGCTTCCTCTTGTTCAAAGAGTACCTTATTGTACGCATCGGCTAGGGAAATTTGAAAATCGACGGAAGAAAGTGCGATCGCTTGATCAGATTCATCATATTCACGAAATGACCATCGCTTCGCGTCTGTCTTAGAAAAATGTTCTACATAAATTTTAGTTTGGTCGAGCAGCAAGTATTCCTCCAATGTTGGTATCGTGCGGTACAATCTAAACTTTCCACTCCGGTCATACCCCTTTGTTGATTTAGACAAAACCTCAATAATGACTTGAGGATTAGTAATTGTATCCGTGCGATTATTGTAATAGTCGGGTTCTCCGGCAATAACCATTACATCAGGATAGGTATAGATGCGTCTTTGAGGTATCCACAGACGCACATCACTCATGAAGACTCGGTAATCGAGTTTTTTGAAGGCAAAATTGAGTTCGGCATAGAAGTTGCCAGCAATTTGATTATGATTAGTAGAGCCACCTGCCATTGGAAAAATTTGACCGTCAATGTACTCGCTTTTGTAGTCTGCTTCCTCTTCTAGAGCTAGATATTCCTCGGTCGAGTAGTATCGCTGTTCGGTAACTTGCATAGTTCATTGGGAATTGGTGATTGATCAGGTGGGGATTTAGAGACTTAAGGCTTATTCCTACTCTACCTCTAGTGGATAGACTTTGCTCTACCTTTTTCTATAAGAATGAGGCAATGCGCTTCTTTGTCGGTGGAGTCGTGATCTGGCTTGGGTTAAGGGGTGTAGGGTTGAGGTGAGGCGACGCACAGAGGGGAAAAGAGCGATCGCGGTGGATGGAAATCTCAGGCGTTGGGGCTGATGGCAAATTTGACTTTACCATAGATTGGGGAGGTTAAACGATGCCGTACAGCAGTTTCACTTTAGCTAAAGCTAAAAAAGAGTTCGGCTTAACAACTGCTGAAGGAGGACGGTTTTTGCGCCGATTGACCCAATTGCGCCGAGTTCGCGGCTGCAAGAGGCGTTGGAAGATTTGCCGTGGGCTATAGCAGTTGGTTCCCAAAAGGCGAAGTCAGAGGGAATTATTTACCCTATCCTGCAAGAGGTGAGACGGATTTTGAAGAATCAGGTGAGTCTCTTCTCAG
>CAZNNK010000464.1:0-5784 GCA_964574085.1 uncultured Coleofasciculus sp. | reverse complement strand
GCCATACTCAGAAACTTCTAGCAATTGCCAGATTTTTCCGGGTTAAATGTATCTGTACAAGGTTAGAGTTTGTATGAGGGATGCGAACCTATCATCGCTTCAACGTAGGAACTAACCTCAAAGTTATACCGGCGCTAAAGCGCAACTACAAGCGCAACTACAAGCGCAACTACAAGCGCAATTACATCTGTAATGTAAACTTTATGTTAAAAAAGTAACGAAAACTACACGTTATTGGCAATTTAATCAAGTCCCGTGAAATAATCAGAGTAAGGACAAGTCGCACCCGTTTTAATCTTTCCCCGATCGCGGAGAGATTAAACTGTTGTTTTGTTTATTGATAAGCGCGATCGCTCGCGTCTGTTATAAGTTTTGCTTAATTCTAACCCAAAATTACTCAACTGGCGCTGGAGTCTGGACATTAGGGACTTGAATCGCCAAGCTAGCTGTGCGGGTGATGGAGTTTCTGGGTTCAACCCCAATCCCAGGGGGGCGATTTGTCTGGCGATGAAATTCGCTCTAATTTCAGTTCAATCTCTTATAAGGAACAATAGAATGTCTGATTCATTATTAGCTGATGCTGGCACCCGATTGCAAGCGGCGATGAAACATGTCTCGATTTCTGAAGATGCGATCGCCCGCTTGAAGCATCCTAAAATGAGCCTGAGTGTGTCTATCCCGGTGCGTATGGATGATGGCTCATTAACCATGGTACAAGGATATCGGGTTCGATATGATGACACCAGGGGACCCGGAAAAGGCGGTGTACGCTATCATCCCAACGTGACTCTGGATGAAGTTCAATCCCTCGCCTTTTGGATGACATTTAAATGTGCGGTATTAAATTTACCCTTTGGTGGTGCTAAAGGGGGAGTCACGGTTAATCCTAAGGGTTTATCCAAGCTAGAACTCGAACGCCTCAGTCGCGGTTACATTGATGCGATCGCTGATTTTATTGGACCCGATGTGGATATTCTCGCCCCTGATGTTTACACCAATGCCATGATTATGGGGTGGATGATGGATCAATATAGTATCATCCGCCGCCAAATTAGTCCGGCTGTCGTTACTGGGAAACCCATCACCATGGGCGGAAGTGTAGGGCGCGACAGTGCGACGGCGACGGGGGCTTATTTTGTGATTGAAGCCATGGCGCCTAAATTGGATTTAATTCCCCAATATACGACAATCGCGATTCAGGGCTTTGGTAACGCCGGGGCGGTTTTGGCAGAATTGCTGGCGAAAGCGGGGTATAAAGTTGTCGCCATCAGTGATTCTCAAGGCGGAATTTATGCCAAAAAAGGCTTAGATATTCCCAGTATTCGTCGGTATAAAATGTCCAGTCAAAGCCTGCAAGCGGTTTACTGTCAAGACACGGTTTGTAATATTGTTGAACATGAACGGTTAACCAATGCGGAACTCTTAGCCTTAGATGTAGACATTCTGATTCCGGCGGCGTTGGAAAATCAAATTACCCAGGAGAATGTTAACGATGTCCGCGCCCGCTATATTTTTGAAGTCGCCAATGGTCCGATTACCTCAGAGGCGGATAAGGTTTTAGATGGCAAAGGAATTCTCGTCTTTCCCGATATTTTGGTTAATGCGGGAGGGGTGACGGTGAGTTATTTTGAATGGGTGCAGAACCGCAGTGGACTCTATTGGAAAGTTGCAAAAGTGAATGAAAATCTGAAGCAGAAAATGGTCGAAGAAGGTCAACACATCTGGTTAATTGCCAAAGAGTTAGCGGTTTCCCTGCGAACCGCCGCTTATGTTCATGCGTTAAACCGCTTAGGGGAAGCCCTCAGTGCCAAAGGAACCCGAGATTATTATGTCAATGGTCGCATTCCGGCGTTAAACTCATCCCCCAACTGAAACATGCCCTCGAACGCAGTGAAGGGTACGGGAGATTACATGTTCATGGTTCGTTGTTCATTGTTCATTATATATAGCAATCCTATTTAGGTTATGGCAATTTTCAAAACTGAAACCCTTACTATACCTGGGTTTCAAGCCGTTCAATTGTTGCATCCTATTTAGGATTGCTATAGTGAGTCATTTGCGACAGCCGTTCTCCCAACTCCCTTTTAATCTTTTGTATAAATGATTTAAATCTCAAAACTTGAAGTGATATGTAAAGATAATTAAAAAGCTGAGTAAATGAAGTTGATATAAGAAAGGAGACAACCGATGGTCGCCGTAGCAGAGGGAATTCAGCGTCGGTTGACGATGCAAACCGCCGAAATTGCCCCGGATACCACAGCAATCCGATCGCTGGATTGGGATCGGGATCGCTTTGATATAGAATTTGGTCTACAGAATGGTACGACGTATAACTCGTTCCTGATTCAGAGTGAAAAAACAGCGTTGGTGGATACCTCCCATGAAAAGTTTCGCCAACTCTATCTGGACACTCTGACAGGATTAATTGACCCAGCCACCTTAGATTATCTGGTGGTTAGCCACACGGAACCGGATCACAGTGGCTTAGTCAAAGATATTCTGGCACTTGCCCCCAATATTACGGTGGTTGGGTCAAAAGTGGCGATTCAGTTCCTAGAAAATTGGGTGAATCAGCCATTTCAATCGCAAATCGTCAAAAATGGCGATCGCATCGATTTGGGACATGGACATGTCCTAGAAGCCGTAATTGCCCCGAATCTCCATTGGCCCGACACGATATTCACCTACGATACCAAAACCCAGGTTCTATTTACCTGTGATGCCTTTGGTATGCACTATTGTGATGATTACACCTTTGATGAAGACATAGACCAGATCGAAAACGACTTTAAATACTACTATGACTGTTTAATGGGTCCGAATGCCCGTTCGGTGCTATCCGCCCTAAAACGGATGGACAAGTTACCCGAAATTACCACCATTGCCACAGGTCATGGACCCTTACTCTATCACAACTTGAATGAACTCACCGGACGGTATCGGCGCTGGAGTGAGGAACAAGCAAAAGCAGACACGACGGTTGCTGTATTCTACTTATCCGATTACGGATATAGCGATCGCCTCTCCCAAGCGATTGCCCATGGAATCACCAAGACGGGTGTAGCGGTGGATATGATGGACTTGCGATCGGCTGATCCGCAAGAGATTAAGGAATTGATGAGTATTGCGTCTGGGGTGGTGATTGGCACACCGCCAACGACGGGAGACGTTGCTGCTGTCGCCCAAACGGCGATTGGGACAATCTTGGGGGCGACGAATCCAAAGCAGTCCTTTGGTGTGTTTGAATCGGGGGCGGGTGAGAGTGAATCCGCTTATCTGTTGGTGAATAAGTTCCGGGATTTAGGACTAACGCCAGGATTTGCGCCGATTTTAGTTAAGGATACACCCGACGAACAGGTTTATCAGTTATGTGAAGAAGCCGGAACCGATTTAGGACAATGGCTGTCACGCGATCGCACGATTAAGCAAAGTAAGTCCCTAGATAGTGATTTGGATAAAGCCTTGGGGCGACTCAGCAGTGGACTGTATATTATCACAGCCCAAAAGGGCAACATTAACAGTGCAATGGTGGCGTCGTGGGTAGCGCAAGCCTCATTTAAACCCTTGGGCGTGTCGGTGGCGGTGGCAAAGGATCGGGCGATCGAGTCGTTTATGTATGTGGGCGATCGCTTTGTTCTTAATGTCCTAGAAGCCGGAAATTATCAAGGACTAATGAAGCATTTCCTCAAGCGCTTCCCCCCCGGTGCGAACCGTTTTGAGGGAATTAAAACCTATGCCACCAGCAATGGTTCTCCGATTTTAGCCGACGCTTTAGCCTATATGGAATGTGAAGTGAAAAGCCGCTTAGATTGTGGCGATCACTGGACGATTTATGCCACCGTTTCGGCGGGTCGAGTGTCTCAAACCGATGCGATGACGGCGGTACACCATCGTAAGGTGGGGAATCATTATTAATCATTTGTCATTTGTCATTTGTCATTTGTTTGTCCAATTCCGGTAAACTGGGTATCCAATCCCCTGATTTTAACGGCATATCTATATTATGGTTCCCATGCCCAGTTACCGTCCTAAACACCTCTCCCTGGGTCCGTTGGAGGCAGAAATTTTAGAGATTATCTGGCAACTCGGTTCAGTCACCACCAAAGATGTTCACGAACGAATTTTGGCTGACCCAGACCGAGAATTAGCCTATGCTTCCGTAACCACGGTATTGCGCCGCCTCACCCAAAAAGGCTGGCTCAGGTGCGATCGCCAGGATCGGGCATTTCGTTGGCAACCCTTGCTTTCGCGGGAACAGGCGCAGATTCTGCAAGCCCATGATCAGTTGCAGAAATTCCTGGCAGTGGGAAATCCTGATATTATAGCTGCCTTTGCCGATAGTCTCGACCAAGCTAGTCTAGAACAACTCGATGCGATCGCCCAGCGTTTGCAAGCCATCCGCGCAGCGAGGGAGGAGCAATGATCCATCTCATCCTAATTCTGAGTGCTTTAGCTGTGGCTTGGTTCACCCGAATCAGTTGGTCGAGAAACGAGGACAGTTATCACCAGCGCTGGCAAAATGCCTTAAGCAAGTTCTTATTTCCGCCACTGCTACTGATCATGACAGCCATCTCTATCGTCTGCATGGGACCCCAAGGGGAAATGGTTTGGCGCTGGGAGGGTTGGTTCAGTTATGGATTAGCTGGCATGTTCTTAGGATTTGTGGGAGTGTCAGGGCTGAAACTAGCGTTTGCTGGATGGCGTTCTCGGCAACAGGTTCGTACCTATCCCCAGCACACTGTTCATGACAGACGCATCCGCCTTCTTAATACACCCTTAGTGTTTAGCGCTCAAGTCGGATTTTGGCAACCGGAACTGGTGGTGAGTCAAGGCTTATTAGAGACGCTGGATGCTGATCATTTGCAAGCAGTTCTCACCCATGAAGACGGGCATTTTTATTATCGGGATACGTTTTGGTTCTTTTGGTTGGGCTGGATGCGGCAATTCTCTTATGGGTTAAGCAATACAGAAGCGCTATGGCAAGAACTATTATTGTTACGAGAAATCAGAGCCGATCAATGGGCAGCACAACGGGTTGATTTTTTACTATTAGCGGAATCCCTGTTGACGGTTGTCAGTACACCACTGATGCATTCTGAAAGTGTCTGTGCGGCGTTTAGCTGTACTGCACCTAAAAATCGTCTTCAGGAACGGATAGAAGCACTCTTAGCTGAAATCCATTTACCTAACCAGACTTATCTGTACTTATTGATCTGGTTTTTAGTATCATGTTTGCCGCTATTGTTAATACCGTTTCACCGATAAGTAGGCGGACTTTCATTAAAGTTAACGGTTGAGATTAGGCAACAGGCAACAGGAACAGTAAGGGTTTGAGGCTAGTTAACATTTCTTAGTTTTGCATAACCAATGACAATTTAGTGAGAGTCATGATCGGGTTGGTTCGGCATGGGAAGAGAAGGGTTGTGGGGATGAGAGGGGGATTCTTCAGCGCCGATAGGAATACGAATATTTCCCATACCCATTGAACCGATACTCACCAATCCCATCGTCTGAAAACCAACCGCTACCGTCCCCATAGACACTAGCCCAGCCGAGAAGACGCCCATGGCTACAGAACCCAAGGACAATACTCCCATAGGAACAAACCCGATTGAAATTACGCCCATAGGGACAATACCAATCGATACGATGCCCAGTGGAGCAATTCCAATGGCTAACACTTGAGCCTTGAGGTGGTGAGCAGAGGAGTAGGACAAGGGGGACTGAAACAGTAAATATTCTCCTTTTGATCAGTCTCTTAAACACATCTGACGATGCCGACGA
>CAZNNK010000463.1:0-5796 GCA_964574085.1 uncultured Coleofasciculus sp. | reverse complement strand
TCTTTAGACCGGAGAGTGTCAAATTAAATGCTGGAGGAACTATGTCATCAGCTCCGCTATTTAGCGATCGCGCTCATGCCGGTGAGGAACTTGCTCAAGTGCTACTCACCCAGATTGCTGAATTGGAAATGACGACGGGTGAAACGGTATCACCTGTGGTGTATGCCCTCCCCCGTGGCGGTATTCCTGTCGCCGTACCTGTTGCGCGTCGATTAAATTGCCCTCTGGATATCGTGGTGGCGAAAAAAATTACCACCCCCCAAAATCCGGAATTAGCCATTGGTGCTGTCACCTCAGACGGACAAGTTTTGTGGGCGCAACAACGACTATGGGGACGACTGAAGGCGACTCTGCGACAAACCGCCCTGCGTCATGCTCAAGATAAAGCTAAAGCTCAACTGGCTGAATTTGCCCCAGGTTGTTCTCCGGTTAACCCCCAAGGAAAGTTAGCCCTGTTGGTGGATGATGGAATTGCGACAGGGATGACCATGATTGCGGCGACTCAAGCGTTGAAGGAGCAGCATCCTCACCAGATCTGGATTTGTACCCCCGTGGCACCAGCCGGACTGATCAAATGTCTCGGTCGTTTCTGCGATCGCTTAGTTATCCTGGAAACACCGGATGACTTTCTCAGTGTCAGCCGTTTCTATGAGGAATTTCCTCAGGTCAACACGGATGAGGCACTAGCTTATTTACAAAAGTACAATAATCTTCCCGACCAACAGTAGCCAAATTTGTTCCCCTAAATTATCTTAACCTTATAGTTCTAGCTGATGAATTTTTTCATGAGGCATTTGCAATTCTGTTGGCGCACCTTGGTGCTTTCCACGCAGCAAAATCCACCGGAGTCCATCGAACATTTGATGGTCTTGTTAACCCTGGCTTTGGGCTTAAATTGGGTCTTTCAACCTGACTGGCAATACCTTGTCCTCAGTTCTAGCTTCGCCATTGGTGCAGCCGCATCCATGTGGGTTCGGGAAGCATTTGTACCGTCACCGCGTCCGCGTGTGGTTATGGTTGTGGCGATTACAGTTTTGCTCCTTTATAGCGTCTATGCCTTTGCCAATGTTGCTTATGACGTGGCGCTCAGTTAACACTTTGGCTGGTGTAAAATTAAACGATTGCCATTGGGATCATAAGCGTAGACTTCCCGCCCGTGGGAGGCGACGATAATTTCGCCCGGTGGGGGATATCCCATGGTACTCAAATGGGCGATCGCGGCGTCTAAGTCATCAACCTCTAAACACAAGCTCAATCCACTTGACTCCGACTGCTCAAATTCCTGTCGATGATTATCCCTCGGCTTAAATAATCCAAGTCGCAATCCAGGAAGCTGAAACTCGGCATAGGCATTGGGACGATGGCAATGTGGCGCTTGAGCGAGTAATTGACGATAAAATTCAACCAGTGGCTCGATATTCGTCGCCGCTATCGTAACGTAAGCCATCTTATAGTGAAATTTCATCCCGATTCCTCCATAACTGACCATAAATTCGGTTCACTGAGTTAAGAATTGTAAAAACCCTCAATCCCTTATCCTATTGCCTGTTGCCTGTTCCCCGTTTCCTAATCCAGAGAAAGTGATCCCCGTCCTTCCCTCTACCCCTACAATAGGATGAGTAATTCCGAAAAAACACCAAGCCTGAGTATGCCCAAAACCGTTGCCGAAGTCATGAGCCGTGACCCGATCGCGGTTAAGCCCCAAACGCCCATCAGAGAGGCGATGAAAATTCTTGCCGAACGACGTATCAGTGGTTTGCTGGTAGTCAATGATGCCGGAAAATTGGTGGGCATTATTTCCGAAACCGATTTATTGTGGCAACAGACTGGAGTCGAACCCCCGGTTTACATCGTATTTCTAGACAGTGTGATTTATCTAGAAAACCCAGCCCGGTATGATCAAGAACTACATAAGGCGTTAGGGCAAACCGTCGGGGAAGTCATGACCCGCGAACCTGTCGTCGTCAAGCCAGATCAACCCTTACGCAAAGCCGCGAAACTGATGCAGGACAAATCCCTGCGCCGTCTAGCGGTGACAGATAACCAGGGAAAAGTGATTGGTGTCCTCACCGCCGGAGATATTGTGCGGGCGATGATTGCTGAACTCGACGAGTCTTAAAAGCTGAAGCTGATATAGTTCAACGATAAATAACTGATCCATAACAAATACATTACACATGACAGTTTCTCGTGAGTCTGTTCAACAGTTGCTGAGTTCCGAGGACTTTGGCAACCGTCTCAGTGGGGTAAATCTACTACGCCAGCTCGAACCATCAGTAGCCTTTGAATTAATCCAGCCGATTTTGACTGACACCAATGCTCGAGTTCGATACGCCGCCGTGAGCCAGCTTGATACGCTTGGGAGTCAGGATTTATCACTCACCTTAACCCTGTTGCGCGATCGCCTCTTGAACGACCCAGAACCCGATGTCCAAGCTGCTGCCGCTGACGCTTTGGGTGCCCTGAAGATGACCGAGGCGTTTGAGGAAATGCAACAGTTATACCACCAATCCTCGGAATGGTTATTGCAGTTTAGTATTATTGCCGCATTAGGGGAACTCGCTGATCCGCGTGCGTTTCCTCTCTTGGAAGAAGCACTGTCCTCCGAAACCAGCTTGATTCAAACCGCTGCAATTAGTTCATTGGGAGAACTCGGTGATCCCCGCGCTGTGCCATTATTAGTTCCCTTTGCCACCGATTCGGACTGGCAAGTACGTTACCGAGTCGCCCAAGCGCTCAAACCCTTCGATACTTCAGAGGCTCGAGCCGCCTTAGAAGCGTTAGCCCAAGACTCAGTGGAGCAAGTGGCTCAGGAAGCCAAACGCAATTTATAAATAGGTTGACGCAATTCAAGTTAAAGGTGGAGAGCGTCATACTCAAGGGAGTACCAAAACCTTGATATACCTACCGTAGGGTGGGCAATGCCCACCAGCCTTCAGGAGCGTGCCATTCATCTGAGGTGCAGTGTAGGGAGTTCAGTCAACAACTTTCACGAGTCCACGATGGACGCCATAGATCAGCCGCATCAAAATAGCTTCATCATTACTGGTGAAAGAATTGTCCCAAGGCGCTGTCATCAACTCACGCCAGTCAGACAAACTGATCTGACCTTGACACATAATCTCAGCAAATAGGGGTGCCAAACAGCATCGGCTCAAGGTTTGTTCCTCTAGAGGAGCTTGTTTCGTGGCATTCATGGCTGTTGGGTTAACATTCAAAGGATGACCACATCAATTGTACTCACTCATGATGAATCATCTAGTGATCTTGCCACCCACATTCTATCGTTTTGTATAGTTATGTGTGATATGGAGCTAAGCGGACTCGAACCGCTGACCCCCTCAATGCCATTGAGGTGCTCTACCAGCTGAGCTATAGCCCCATGCAGTATTTTCCATCATGCCTTGATTTTGTCCCTTCGTCAAGTCTGATTAAACTATTGCCTCGTTTTCACCTTGAGTTGTAAAACCTAAGCCGACCTAGAATGAACCTGACACGGCAGCAATCCGGCTCAAGTAGCCTAGATAACTGTCCATCAAGAAATATACGACTAACATCGCCGCCGCTGACATCGCCACTAAGGTGCCAGCCAGCATAAAGGAAAACTCTCGTGTATCAAACGCCTGTTGCATTAAGTGCAGCGACCAAGCAACTAGAGCAATATCAAATATTAAAATAGCAATCAACATAATTTACGAAATGTAACAGTAAATCTATTCTAGCAGTCGTCTTTGTAGCTGCAACCGATCCAATTATGTGATATAAGTCACAAGGACGCATGACAGAATAGCCGGGATTAGAGAAACCTTATGATATCCGGACAGGAACCTGATGCTGCTGTAAATGGTGCTTAATTTCCGATACGCTGAGTTGCCCGTAATGCAGTAAAGAGGCTAAGAGGGCGGCTTCGGCTTTCCCCTCGGTCAGGGCTTGACAAATGTGAGCACAGGTTCCAGCCCCTCCTGAGGCAATCACCGGAATTTCCACCTGTTCAGCGATGGTGCGGGTGAGTTCTAAGTCATACCCAGCCTGAGTTCCATCGGCATCCATACTGGTGACCAGCAGTTCTCCCGCGCCCCGTCGTTCCACGTCTTTTGCCCAGGCGATCGCATCCAGTCCGGTATTTTCGCGTCCACCCCGCACGTAAACATCCCAACCCGGATGGCTAGGATCGATACGGCGACGGGCATCAATGGCGACTACAATACATTGATTGCCAAAGCGATCGCTGGCTTGATTGATAAAATCTGGATTACGGACAGCCGCCGAATTAATACTGACTTTATCGGCACCCGCCCTTAACAATAATTTAACAGTCTCTAAGGATTGGATACCGCCGCCGACGGTTAGGGGAATAAACACCTGTTCTGCGGTACGGTAGACAACATCGATAATAATATCCCGGTCTTCATGAGTGGCAGTAATATCCAAAAACACCAGTTCATCAGCACCCGCTTGGTTATAAGCTTGTGCCAATTCCACGGGATCACCCGCATCTTGCAAATTTACAAAATTGACGCCCTTGACCACCCGCCCTGCCTTTACGTCCAGGCACGGTAAGATTCGTTTAGCTAGCATGTCAAATGTCTTACGCTGTGTGATGGGAGAATACTAAGTTCCTTAACTAATCTAAACCTTTTGTGCCTGAGTGTCTGGATCGCCGATGAAATGATAGGCTGAAATCATGGCTATAACTTCCTTTCGACAATCTCAAGAACCCGACAAACAACCCCAATCCCGTCAGAAAAAAAAGGGGCGGCGCAAGAAACGTCAGCAAGACTTAGAAGCCGACTTGTTACTGGCGACGGCGACAGCCGAGGAAACGGAGAACCAAGAGGAAGGGATTCGTCCCCAACGGTTAGCCGACTATATTGGGCAAAAAGAACTCAAAGATGTCTTAGAAATTGCGATCGCGGCGGCGAAGGCGCGAAATGAGGCTTTAGATCATTTGCTCTTGTATGGACCGCCAGGATTGGGGAAAACCACGATGTCGTTAATTTTGGCGACGGAGATGGGGACGAATTGTAAAATTACGGCGGCGCCAGCCTTGGAACGCCCCCGGGATATTGTGGGGATTTTAGTCAATCTCAAACCGGGGGATATTTTGTTTATCGATGAGATTCATCGCCTCACACGCATGAGTGAGGAACTATTGTATCCGGCGATGGAAGATTATCGATTAGATATTACGATTGGCAAAGGGCAATCGGCGCGAACCCGGAGTATTCCTTTACCCCAGTTTACCTTGGTTGGCGCGACGACACGGGTGGGATCACTAACCTCCCCGTTACGCGATCGCTTCGGCTTGATCCAACGCCTGCGGTTTTACGAACCGGAGGAATTGAGTTTGATTGTCCAGCGTACTGCTGAATTATTACAAACGCCGATGAGCGAAGCGGGGGCGATAGAAATTGCCCGTCGTTCTCGGGGAACGCCCCGCATCGCCAATCGCTTACTCCGACGAGTGCGGGATTATGCTCAAGTGAAAAAGATGGGCGTCATTAACCCAGACGTCGCCGCCGAAGCCTTGGAAGTCTTCAACGTTGATCCCGTCGGTTTGGATTGGACAGATCGGCTGGTGTTAAGTGTGATGATCGAACAATTCCAAGGGGGACCGGTGGGTTTAGACGCCGTAGCCGCCGCTACTGGAGAAGATGCTCAAACCATTGAGGAAGTATATGAGCCGTATTTATTACAGATTGGCTACTTACATCGAACCCCTCGCGGACGGGTAGCTACAGACGCCGCTCGTCAGCATTTAGCCAAAATTGCCGCCAACTCCACGCTGTCTCTTTG
>CAZNNK010000462.1:0-5797 GCA_964574085.1 uncultured Coleofasciculus sp. | reverse complement strand
ACAAACATTAGAGGAGCTAACTCTAATTATAGAGAGTGCGATCGCACAACTCGAACCTGACTTTTCACCTGAAGCATAGAAACCTGCGTCGGGGCGGGTTTAGTTACTTATGGGTGCAACCGAAAAGATAGTAGTGAAACCCGCCCCTACAAGATCAAAACTTATATCCCTTCATTGCGCCACATACCCTGAAACGTAAGAACTCGAACCCCCAGATATAATCCTACTACCGCAAGAGTTGCAACGTCCCCTGAATTCGCTCAAACGCCTGTTGATACGCCGCCTCATTGCCACTTCCTTTAGCCAGACGAAGCACAATAATATCTTGACCATCGCCACTGGAAAGCACGATATTCTCAAACTCGTACAATCCTGTAGACTGGAATGCGATCGCGTCTTGATTAGCTACCTGCTGCTGTTTATAGTTCTGGGGGGATACAAAATAGTCAGAACGGCTTTCTACCCAGTCTTGTAACGAGAGGCGATCGCGATTACGATAAACGGAAAGATTAACGTTAGCTGGCAATTCCGTACCCTCAAAATCATTCGTCTGCATCGCCTCATAGTCAGCCTGCGTCCATACCTCTACGGTTCCCCGCCGCATTTCCGACTCAGTATCTGACTGTTTATGCGTATCATCAACAACAAACCCCTCTGGATACTCGAAGCGAATACCCAAAGACTCGTTTTTATAGATATTTTTGCTATTCGTTAACGATGAGTTAGTCTGAGTGGCTGGTTCGGTAGAACTAGCGGAAACGACATTCATTATCGCTTTTAATCTTACAGGTCTGCACTCGTAAATAGGGCGTTAGCTACAAATTAGCTACAAAAAAAGCCCAAAGTATGCTATAATTAAAGGTTATTCATTTTTGTGATACTCTTGAAATGAACGCGAAACGTTCAAAGTCAGAAGCCAGTCCCGCGCCCTAGACAAGCATCGGACTGGCTCTGGCTCCCACTTACATAGGAGATAACTTTATTATGCTATATCAAGACCGTCTTAAGCCTTGGATTGTGGTTAATCTGCTGCCAAATTTCCAACGAGTCGTTATGGGTCGATATCGCCGCTGGTCTGATGCGGATGGTCATGTGCGAATTCTGCGACAACTCATTCCGACTGCGCGATTGACGATTATCTTTGACCCAATCGACTAAAACTTTTATTCAGTCAACTCTCTTCTGACTTTCGCCTTGGGTTCCTTGGGTTTGAACCCAAGGCGGTTTGATGCGAGTGGTGCAAGATAGGAATATGATGCGATTAGTCTAATCATTCCAGTAATTATAAACAAGTGAAATAAATCCAAATATGAACTCATTTGAACACATAACCATCGAAGGATACCGTCGCTTGTTTTCCGTACAAGTGGATATGCGCCCTCTAACGGTGATGATTGGTGCCAATGGAGTAGGCAAAACATCTTTTTTAGAGATATTCTCACTCCTAGCCGCGTCAGCCAAAGGTCAGCTACAATCCACTATTTCCGAATTAGGTAGTCTTTGTGATATGGTGACACGTAACCAGGCGGATAGTTTAGCGATCGCCTTGTCCATGTCTGTTCCCGATGAGCCACCCCTAAACTACAACCTCAAAATAAATCTTAAAGGTCAGTTCTATGAAATTGGTCTAGAAACATTGACCCAACAGCGTGATCCTCATGCACCTAAACCCTTCAAGTACATTGATTCAAGTGGCTTAGATGTCAAATATTCCACACCACAAGAACGCAGATTATTGCGACCGAATTGGGAACATAATCCCTTAGAAACATCCCTGTCTCAGGTTCCCAAAATGTATCAACAACCGGAGACATTGCGAAAGCGATTAGCCTCCTGTAGTTTTTACCGCTCCTGGGAATTAAATGTTGCCCCTAAAAGTCCCGTTCGCTTGCCTCAATCCCTGCGTCCAGCCACATTACCTGGAGCCAATGGAGAAGATTTAGTCTCCTGCCTTTATTATCTACGAGAAACCGATCCTGATCGATTTGAAATCATAGAAGATACCCTTTCTGCTGCCTTTCCAGATTTTGAGCGATTAAGCTTTCCGCCTGTAGCAGCAGGTACTTTGGCAATGACATGGAAAGATAAAAATTTTTCAGAACCCCTCTATATGCATCAATTATCTGAGGGAGTATTGCGCTTTTTGTGGTTGGTGACACTCCTACAAAGCCGGGATTTAACCGCTGTAACTCTGATTGATGAACCAGAAGTGAGTTTACATCCAGAGTTGCTCCAATTATTAGCTCATGTCATGCGAGAAGCTGCTCAACGAACTCAACTGATTGTGGCAACGCATTCAGATAGACTCATCCGATTTCTTGAACCCAAGGAAGTATTGGTGTGTGACGCCGAAGATGGGTTAACCACTCTAACGTGGGCAGACTCTCTAGATTTAGAAAAGTGGCTGGAAGAGTATAGTTTAGACCAAATATGGGCGATGAACCTAATGGGAGGGCGTCCATGAAGATTGCAATTTTAGTTGAAGGATCAACTGAAAAAGCGTTTAAGCCTATTCTCATCGAGTTCCTCAAGCGGTATTTACCCCAACAGATGCCTAAACTTAAGTTTGTCACATCTGGTTCTGGTGGTCGTATTCCTAAAGGAAATAAACTCAAACGTCAGGTTGAAAAACTCATGAGTGGTAAAGAGGCTTATGATGCTGTCATTGCACTGACAGACGTTTATACAGATACCAAAGGGATTAGAGATTTTGAAGATGCAGAAGATGCTAAGAAAAAAATGAGGGAATGGGTGGGAAATAACCCCAAGTTTTATCCCCATGCTGCATCCTATGAATTTGAAGCTTGGCTTTTACCGTTTTGGTCAACTATTCAGAAACTGGCTAAACATAATAAATCTGCTCCCAGTGGCAATCCTGAGAAAGTTAATCATGATAATCCGCCTTCCCAGCGAATTAAAGAAATCTTTGAATTAGGGAAAAGTTCTCGAAGTTATAATAAAGCGCGTGATGCCAAAAAAATCTTAGAGCAAAACGATCTGATGGATGCTATTGAAGCTTGTTCCGAATTAAAAGCTTTTATCAATACAATTCTGTCTTTGTCTGGAGGAGATGCAATACCGTAGCTGCGATCTCTCTGTCTGAGATTCCTCACGCAATTGCCTTATTCAGTTACTCTGAGACTTTTTTTATAAGCTAATTACTAGGGCAAGTAGTTTGTGAGCGGCATTCCTCTTTGCTTCTTTTTTTGCCCTTCCACTGCCATCTGCTACTAAATTTTGTCCTCTAAATTCACAGGTAGCTCTTATAGTAAATACTCAGATACCATAAAACCCAGTACCGAATCGCCAAAAAACTCCAGAACTTCATACTGCCGAGTGGTAATTGCAATTCTATATACGTTTAAATCTTTTGGATTGACTTTCAAGTTTATTTGAAGCCACTGACGCAACTCTTGATCATTCATAAAAACTTTTATTTTATTCCTAAAATCTTGTAGTTTTCGTGTTTTTCTATCTTCAAGACATTTTAGTCTTTTTCTATTCCTCAAATTTATAAAGTTTACCTTATCAGAATTACTCTGTGTCATTTTCCGCCAACCCCTACTTCTATACCAATGAGAGTGTCCCCAGCCAGGAAACACTCTCATTCTACTACAGCGTGCGATCGCGAAGTCTTTTCCCTAAGCGCCTACAGATTCCTTGGCGGCGTACATCACCTCAAGAGAAATTTCACTAAACCCTCGCTCCCGGGCAAACTTCTCTGTATTCCGCTTCACTTTACCGCGCACAAACCCTGGAACTTTATTCAATTCCGCTTGCGCTTCTTTATTCCAATTCAAGTCAGAATCAGCGGAAATTCCTTTAGTAATTACTTCCTTGGTATCATGACCGCCGAAGATTTCCAACAGGTGATCTTCCATTCCCAAAGTGAAGGAATTATAGACCAAATCCGCAATCTGATTCGTCCCTTCGTAACCCATAAAGGGTTTATACCCAATCGGGAAGTTTTGAATGTGAATCGGTGCTGCAATCACACCACAAGGGATATCCAATCGCTTACCCACATGGCGTTCCATCTGAGTGCCAAAAATAGCCGAGGGTTCAATCCGCGCGATCGCATCGCCAATTTTGCCGTTATCATCACTAATTAGGATCTCGTCACAGTATTCGCTCACCTGTTCCTTGAACCAGTCCGCGTCGTATTTGCAGTAGGTTCCCGCTAGTACCACATGAATCCCCATCTCCCGTGCCAAAATCTTGGTCATCGCGGCGGCGTGGGTATTGTCGCCAAAGACAACGGCTTTCTTCCCGGTCAAATTCTGACAGTCAATGGAACGGGAGAACCAAGCCGCTTGGGACACATAGAGTGTCTGATTATCAATAAACTCCTCGTAATTGACATCAGCGCCTTGCTGGTTGAGTACCTGCTGAATCTTACGGATACACCGCGCTGTTTCCACGACTCCCATCGGGGTGATATCCACATAAGGCATCTCAAACTCGGCTTCCAGGTAACGCGCCGCCATCATACCGATTTCCCGATACGGCACTAAATTAAACCAAGCACGAGGCAAATTCTTGAGATTGTGAACTGATGCGCCTTCTGGGATCACCTCGTTGACTTCAATCCCCAAATCAGCCATTAACCGCTTCAATTCGGTGCAGTCGTGCTGGTTGTGGAAGCCGAGGGTGGAAATGCCAATGATGTTCACCGAAGGCTTTTCCGTCTTCCCTTCGGGTAATTCCCCTTTCTTGTTCGCCTTCTTCAGGTAAAACTGAACAATTTGTTCTAAAGTGCGATCGGCGGCTTGCAGTTCATTCACCCGATAGTGGTTCACATCTGCCAGCATCACATCGCTGTTGGCTTCAAGTTCAGCGCGTTCGACGAAGTTAGCTAAATCTTCTTGGAGGATGCTGGAGGTGCAGGTAGGGGTCAATACAATTAGATCCGGGGTAACTTCCTTATCCTTGCGGACGATATTGTCCACCACTTTTTCCTGAGAACCCCGTGCTAAAACGTGCCGATCAACGATGCTGGCGGTGACTGGAGTGTAGTCTCGTTCCCGTTCCAGCATCGATCGCATCACGTTAAAATAATCATCGCCCAGTGGTGCATGCATGATCGCGTGGACATTCTTAAAGGAACTGGCAACGCGGAGAGTGCCAATGTGAGCCGGACCTGCATACATCCAGTAAGCTAATTTCATACGAGTTTCTCCCTTGTATTGGTTGCACAAAGCCCGATTGAGGACGAATGGGCAGTGTTATCGATAAGTTTATGGTTGAGGTCGTTTCTGATTGTCTCAGACTTTTCGCATTTCGTGAGTAGGTATTTACGCGGATTGTCGTGACGGGGAAATCGCCCAAACTCCCTTAGTGACTGGGATTCAGTCTCCACATAAAACAACTTCACTGTTGTTTATTGCAATCATTCTTAAACTTTCGCGAAATTCCTCAATGTTCCGGTTGCACGCTTAACAGTCCTATGGAGTAATAGTCGATAGGATCTAGGGATAGAGACATCAACAGACTAGCGACAATAGCAATCTATGGTTCAAACGAGGTTCCAACAAGAATCTTTACCTCCAGCGCTTGAAAGTGGCGATCGCTTAAATCGTTATGAATTTGAGCGTCGTTATAATGCGATGCATTCTCTCAAGAAAGCTGAACTGATTGAAGGAGTTGTTTACTTGCCTGCTGCACTGCGTTTTAGAAGTCATGGTCAACCCCACGCCAATTTAATCTTATGGCTAGGCAATTATCAAGTGGCGACATCTGGGCTTGAGTTGGGGATTGAACCTACCGTTCGTTTAGATTTGGATAACGTACCCCAACC
>CAZNNK010000461.1:0-5804 GCA_964574085.1 uncultured Coleofasciculus sp. | reverse complement strand
TCTCCCCCATCTCCCTCATCTCCCTCATCTCCCTCATCTCCCCCATCTCCCTCATATCACTATTGACCCGAGCAATAAGCATTCAGGTCATCCACTAATTGCTTTTCTGGAGTCGTGGCTTGCTGCAATTTCATCTGTGCCGCTTCCGCCGCTTGACGGTCTTTCTGCTCAAACGCCACGGCGAAATCACGCATCGCTTGACTCATATCACGATACATGTTAGAAAAACCGTCTTGATAATCTTGCAGCGTCTCGTCGGTTACCTCTATAGCCTTCATGTCTGTCGCCGCTTTATCCATCACAGCCGCCGCTTGTCGCATTGCCTCAGCTTGGGGATTGTCCTCTTGAACGCCATTGGTCACGACTTTGGCATCACTGACCGCCTGATTCGCCACTTGAATCATTTGGTTACACTGGGCAACCCGACTCTGACCACAGCCTACCGCGAATAGACTAATCACAGCGGTGACACTCAGCCCCAGGACATCTCGCCGGAGACGATACCTATAGCAAAAGCCAGACCCATGACCTCGAAGGTGGTGAAGGGGCAGAAGCCAGAGGGCAGAAAGTGTATTACTGGTACGTGGTCGTTTCATCCGTCAAGAAAGTCCTAACCTTTATGTCCTAGCTTACTGACTTCTGCTGGGCTTCAATGGCAGCCGCAAGGCGTTGGAGTGTTTCCGTGAGTTCTCCCAGTTCTGCGAGTGACTCATTTTGATTTTCGGCTAAGGTTTGCACCGCATCACTCAAGGCGAAGAGTTGGTAGCCCTGTTGTTGAACTTGATGCCCTTGGTGTTGTACCTGCACCGCCAACGCATCAACCCGCTTGCCGAGACGCTCAACCGTCTCGGTTGTGGCAAGCACCGCCTCCCCAATTTGCCCCACAATGGATTCCAAACGACGAATGCGAGCGTCTAGGGCAAGAGTCCCTTTGTTAGTAGAGTTGAGGTGGCTTTTAGCCTTTCCAGTCTGGGTGTGTCTATTCACCGATAATTGTTTCACTGCTCCAAAAAACTTACCTGAACTCCGAGTTTCTTAGAAAATAGCAGTTGATGCTATGCTGCATTAATGATGACGTCGTTGATGCCACTGCCAAGCATCGCTGATAATTTTACTGAGTTGCGGGTATTTGGCAGACCAACCCAAAATTTTCCTCGCCTTGTCACTACTACCCACCAAAATCGGTGCATCACCAGGGCGGCGATCGCACTCAACGATTTTAATCGGTTTCTGGGTGACTTGCTTGGCTGTGTCAATCACCTGTCGCACGGAGAACCCATTACCACTACCTAAATTAAAGATTTCACTTTTGCCGCCACCTAACAAATACTCTAGCCCGAGGATATGGGCATCTGCCAAGTCACTGACGTGAATATAATCGCGCAAGCAGGTTCCGTCGGGGGTGGTGTAGTCGGTTCCCCAAATGGCAATGGAGTCCCGTTTGCCTAGTGCGGTCCACAGGACTAAGGGAATCAGATGGGTTTCTGGATAATGGTCTTCACCCAGTAGTCCTTCGGGATTCGCCCCAGCGGCGTTGAAGAAGCGAAAGACGATAGAACGTAAATTGTATGCGCGATCAAAGTCCGCTAGCATCCGTTCCATCATCCACTTACTCGTGGCATAAGGATTAATCGGATTTTGCGGATGGTCTTCGGTCATTGGTACTTGCTGAGGCATCCCGTAGACCGCACAGGTAGAGGGAAACACCAAGGTTTTCACATTAGCAGCGACCATGGCTTCTAAGAGGGTCAGCGTACCACTCACGTTATTGCGGTAGTATTTGGCAGGGTAGGTAACCGACTCACCCACGGCAATATAGGCAGCAAAGTGGAGTACCGCCGCAATGTTACGGGTAGCGAAGAGGTGGTCTAACAGAGTGCGATCGCCCACATCCCCGATCACCAGTTCCACTTTCAGGATCTCTTCGACGAACTCTCGATGTCCACAAACCAGATTATCCAGGACAACGACGTGATAACCTGCCCGTTGTAAGGCTAATGCTGTGTGAGAGCCAATGTATCCAGCTCCGCCAGTGACTAGAATTTCCGGTTGGACTTGCGACACACTCAAACTGCCCCTGTTATGTTTTATAGACTCACTTTACAAATATTTTCCCTCTTTGTCTGTGCCTGAATAGTAATTTTGCTCAACCTGCTTGTGTCCCATCGTCTCTATCCCCCTCTCCCTGATTTCCCTCATACTGGTGGGCAATGCCGAGTATAATGCCCGTGTTAGGGGAATTTAAACTGTGGCTCTACCCAGGTGATACGTTACACAAAACCTAATCCCCATCGCCCCTAACTTGTTAATTGTTATTTTGAGGAGCCAACTAACCCGTAACAATTCCTCGCTCACCATCAAAACGTTACACCATCAACACACAATGTTTTTACTACTGACTCGCGTCCTACTCTGGCTGCTGATTGCCGTTATTCTCTATAACCTGTTTAAGAAGGTCATCCCCAAGGAGTATTTTACCTTGCTTGGGGGTTTATTTCTGTTTGGCTTCATTGTTGTGGCGTTTTTCTCTCCCAACAATGACCTGGTATCAACGATTTGGAATGTTCTCTCATTTCCCTTAAAACCTGTGGGGGCTTCCATCGTGCTGTTGAGTTTTGCCCTGCGCCAAGGGCTGGAGAAGTCAAAGAACCAGGTTTTGGCAGCGTTACTGATTTTACTCCTCACCAGCACGCCCTTTTTCTCGAACCTGTTGGCGGCGACGACTGAACAACAAGTCGTCACGCCGGAAGCGGCGGCGACACAAACCGCCGCAGCGGTTGTGGTACTGGGACAAGGAACCACCCAACCCGATGAACCGCCTCGCACTCAAATTCAACTCACCGATACCGGCGATCGCATTCTGTATGCGGCTCAACTGTATCGCCAATCTGGGAACAACCCCTTAGTCGTGGTTAGTGCTGGTCCTCGACCGAATCTGGAAGGAAATGAAGACCAAGTGGTCGAAGCCAATGATATCCGCACCTTATTGGTTCAGTTAGGCGTTCCCCAAACCCGGATTGTGGTTGAACCCACCGGGACTGATCTCCGTAGCAGCGCCGAAGCCGTCGAGGATATTTTGCGCGATCGCGGATTAGCAGACAATCGCATTTTCTTGGTTTCTTCAGCCTATAACAGCCGTCGCGCCCAGCAAACCTTTAGCAATGTTGGTTTAACGAATGTTGTGGCTAAACCAACGGGTTTCTTTACCTTTCAACCGGGAGCAACACCCAGCGTCCCCCTGCGAGTTGAATCCTTTATCCCCTCGGTAGAAGCGCTGACGGTTACAACGCGAATTGTGGAAGAGTTTTTATCCTCGATTTACTATTATTTGCGAGGGTGGCAAACTCCTATTACTGGTGTTTAACCATTTCGGGAATCGAAAAAATTGTCTAGGTGAACCCTTCGTTTTGCTCAAGGGAACCTGGTTTGTCGGGGCGGGTTTCACCATTATCGTTGCTTACCTTACCCAGATGCAGCTAAACCCGCCCTATCTCCTTCCCTCCCTCACCAATGACAAATGATTTTATTGTGCCTACCGTACTCTAGCTATTTCTCATCCATTATGGACACGATCAAAGAACACAAAGACCTTTTAGACGTTGCTGAACATTTTTTTGACGATGACAAATTGATACAGGCAATTCGTTAGGCTACAGCTTCTGTTGACTTGACGATGAGCTTTGCCATTAATACAGTTGAGTTTATTTCCACCAACCTTAAGGAGCGTGCCATTCCCCCTAACTGTGACTACAAGCATAGTCTAATACGGGTTCTTGAAATCGGTCAGCGTTGAAATAGTTTTCATCTACGGAAATAGTATCCGTTACTTGACCATTTTGCACATCGCCAATTTTAATTCGCGATAACAACTCACGTTGACAATTTCCTGAATATCGGACATATTTGCCATTGGCATTCACATCGAAGTTAATCGCATTTCCATTACGACTAATGGTATTAATCCCGACTTGCCAAGGTTGGGGATTGACCTGACCTAATTCACCCCCAGACTCGGCTGTAGTCCCAGGAACAGGTCGCCACACAACACCTTCAATGGAATTCAAGCAGGCATTTCTACCACTCATATCTTTAAAGCAGTCGCCGTTTTTGTCGAGAATAACCACTTGATCAACACTATTAAACTGTTTGAGTGTATTGGTAACTGCTTTTTGGATTCCCGCATCTTCGCCAAGTCCAGCCGTATAGACGGTGCGACAAAATTTGAGTTGGGCAATTCCATTGGAGATATCAACAGTAAAGTTTTCACCACAGGTCGATTCACCTCGGAAGTCAATCAAGTCCGCAAATCCTTCCTCTTTTTCGGCGGATGTGGGTCCTTGAACGATTTGCTCAATTGCAAATTCAGCAACATCGACACGGGATGTAGTTCGGGTAACGGGTTCAACGTACCCTAAGGTTTGATTATCGGCGGAAGGCTTGGGTAAAAAGACTTGAATTTGCCTGGGTTCATCTGGATTTTGGCTAATTGTCTGGGGTTGCGGTTGTAAGGTGGCTTCAGAGTTCTCTGGAGGGGTTATAGAGGTACTGTGCGCTTCCTCAGCGGGTGCAGTCGTGAAGGATAGCGCCAAGACAGCACTCATCAACATTGATTGGTGTTTCAAATTTATTTTACTCCTACTCATAAAATCAATAGCTCCTGGTTTGCCTACTGTTTTATGATCAAAGCAAATTCAATACTATTCATCTGACTGAAGGAAGAACTGATCTTCAATTCGGGTTCACTACCCCTTTTTGGGTAGCAACAAGGTAGAAGGCTTCATGGAACAAGATGGAAGAGACGTTACCTGCAACGCCTCTACATCGGATTAATTTTGGTCGTCTGCTGACTTTCTCAGATTGGGTGCAGATTTTGGGGTTTGGTTCAATTGCTGTAAGATGCTCTCCAGTTCTTGTTGATATTGACCATATTTTTGCCAATTCCCTTGACGCATGGCTTCCTGTGCTTTTTGATAGGTTTCCAAGGCGGATTGGGCGAGTGTTGATACCCCTTCTTTTGCAGGAGTAGAGGGCGGAGTCGGAGTCGGTTGTTGCACCTCTGGTTGGGTTCCACCAAAGATAGCCGCTAAGGCTTCCTCCAAGGTTTCTTCCATCACCACTTCTTTAGCGTAAGCCACAATCACTCGCTTCAATTCTGGAAGTTCCCCTTGTTCAGCCCGCAGATAAACGGGTTCAACATACAGTAATGATTGATCAATGGGAATCACTAACAAATCGCCACGAATCACCCGCGAACCTTCCTGACTCCATAAGGTTAATTGTTGGGAAATTTGCGGATTTTGGTCAATGCGAGCTTCAATTTGGGAAGGACCATAGACGAGTTCTTGTTTCGGGAATTCGTACAAGAGTAATTTGCCGTAGTTTTCCCCATCAGAACGCGCTGCCATCCACGCAATCATGTTATCTTTATTGACCGGGGTAAAGGGCAGAATCAGAATAAATTCTTCATTCGACGCTTCGGGTAAACGCATGATCACATAGTAAGGCTGCATGATCCGCTCATCCCCTTCATAGATTTCCGTGGGGAAACGCCACAAATCCTCCCGATTGTAAAAGACTTGGGGATTATTCATGTGGTAAGACAGATACATCTGTGCCTGAATAGTAAACAGATCCAGGGGATAGCGGAAATGGGCTTTTACATCGGCAGGAATCGCGTCGTTGGCGGTAAACAATGTGGGGAATATTTTGCGATAGGTTTGCAGTACAGGGTCATCTTCATCAACGACTAGAAACTGCATGGTGCCGTTTTGTGCATCATCCACTACCTTAACCGGGGTGGGGGG
>CAZNNK010000460.1:0-5812 GCA_964574085.1 uncultured Coleofasciculus sp. | reverse complement strand
ACAGTGGATGTAGTCCAAAATCCCAACCTCTCCATTGTCAAAGATGCGGATGTCACTTCGGTCGATGGTGCTGGCGATGTCATCAATTACACCTACACGGTAACCAACACCGGGAATCAAACCCTCACCAATGTCAGCCTCACGGATGACAACTTCACGCCCTCAAATACCAGTGACGATTTCAATCCCACCTTTGATAGCAGCAGTGATAATGGTAATGGTGTCTTAGATGTCGGCGAAACCTGGACGTATACCGCCAGCTACACCGTCACTCAAACAGAAATCGACAATGGTGCTGATTTAGTTAACGTGGCGACCGCCGATAGCGACCAAACTCAGCCCAAAACCGATAATGAAACAGTGGATGTAGTCCAAAATCCCAACCTCTCCATTGTCAAAGATGCGGATGTCACTTCGGTCGATGGTGCTGGCGATGTCATCAATTACACCTACACGGTAACCAACACCGGGAATCAAACCCTCACCAATGTCAGCCTCACGGATGACAACTTCACGCCCTCAAATACCAGTGACGATTTCACTCCCACCTTTGATAGCAGCAGTGATAACGGTAATGGTGTCTTAGATGTGGGCGAAACCTGGACGTACACCGCCAGCTACACCGCCACTCAAGGGGATATCGACAGTGGTGCTTCTTTGGTCAACGTGGTTACCGCTGATAGCGACCAAACCAATCCCAAGACTGATGACGAGACAGTGGATGTCCTGCAAAATCCCAACCTGTCCATCCTCAAGGAAGCTGATGTTACCACAGTAAGTGCTGCCGGAGATGTCGTCAATTACACCTACACGGTAACTAACACCGGGAATCAAACCCTCACCAATGTCAGCCTCATTGATGACAATTTCACCCCTTCAGATACCAGTGACGACTTCGCACCCACCTTTGATAGCAGCAGCGATGACGGGAATGGTGTCTTAGATGTAGGCGAAACCTGGACGTATACCGCCAGCTACACCGCCACTCAAACGGATATCGACAAAGGAACCCAGCTCGTAAATGTGGCTACGGCTGACAGCGACCAGACTGAGCCTGAGGATGATAGTGAACAGGTACAAGTATTCCAAGATCCTAACCTGTCTATTGTCAAAGAAGCCGATGTCACGTCCGTAGACGGCGCCGGTGATGTAATCAATTACACCTACACAGTCACCAACACTGGGAATCAAACCCTCACCAATGTCAGCCTGATTGATGACAACTTCACCCCCGCAGACACCTCGGATGACTTTAACCCGGTATTAAGTACGAATGGTAATGGGGACGATATCTTAGATGTGGGCGAAACCTGGACGTACACCGCCAGCTACACCGCCACTCAAGCTGATATCGACAATGGCGCTGATTTGGTCAACGTCGCAACAGCCGACACTGACCAAACTGATCCCAAGACGGATAATGAAACAGTGGATGTGATTCAGCGTCCTAACCTGTCCATTATTAAAGACGCCGATGTCAGTGAGGTAGACGGCGCCGGAGATGTCATTAATTACACCTACACGCTGACCAATACGGGTAATGTCAGCTTGACCAATATTAGCCTCAGCGATGACAACTTTACTCCTGCTGATACCAGTGACGACTTTAATCCCACGTTTGATAGCAGCAGCGATAACGGTAACGGTGTCTTAGATGTGGGCGAAACTTGGACGTACACCGCCAGCTACACTGTCACTCAAGCCGATATCGACAATGGTGCGGATTTAGTCAACGTCGCCACCGCTGATACCGACCAAACTAATCCCAAGACTGATGATGAGACGGTCAATGTGATTCAAGACCCCAGTATCACTATTGACAAAGTGACCAGCGATGGGGTAGTCACCGGGGATAATATTGGGGTTTCCGCCGGACAATCCATCACCTGGACTTACACGGTGACCAATGATGGTAACCTGAACCTCTCGAATATTAACTTGAGTGATGATCAACAAGGTGCGATTACTAACCTGGTTGACAATGGCGATGGTGATTCCATCCTGGCTCCCAATGAAACCTGGGTCTATGAAGCAAGCGGAACTGCCATATTCGGTGACTATCAAAACATTGGCACCGTCACCGGTGAGTACACTGATGATGGCGAACTCAAATCAGTCACTGACAGTGACCCCAGTTCCTACACCGGAATCGCTGCTCCCGGCGTGCGGACACCCGGATTCTGGAGCAACTGGACGGAAGTCTGGGATGGCGATGCAAGTAACGATAGCCGTTTTGCTGGACGATCGGGTTTCCCCGGAAGCGATATTCTCCTCGCACCTTACTCAGCCTCAGCAGAAGCACCAGAGGTGATTGATCCCGTAAGTGGACAGTATAGCGAAGGGATTCTGGTGGGCGATTATAACCGGGATGGAATCACCAACAATGGTGAAAACACCATCTTCTACAGTCTCAACGAGGCAAAATCCATTCTCGCCGCCTCCCAAAAAGTCCAGAAGGACGACAAACGATACACTCTCGATCGCTCTCTGATTGCATCTTGGCTGAATAACCTGGCGTTCAACCCCGCCCCAATCGACGATATCAATGACGGTATCGCTTGGATTCAGGAGCATACGCCGGATGAAAACGGAGATGGAGTCGGTGATGGCAACTTGATTTTAGGCGCATCAACCTATGCGGTTCCCGCGAGTTCCGACTTCTGGAATGAGGAAGACTTAGTGGCTGGCTTACCTTCGGGTAACTCTATCCACACGGCTCTCGACAACTACAACAACTTTGGCATCTAGTTCTAAGTCGGCTGATTCGGCTCTAAATTGAGCAGGATCAGCGGATGTAGAATTCAATTGCATTAGTAGAGACGTTGCATGCAACGTCTCTACTAATAAAATAGACCGTTCTGATACGATTTAAGGATTCCCCAAATGTTAAACACCATTTTGAAACAAGGATTAGCCCTCATTGCTGGAACGACTTTAATCAGTTTTGCCAGTGCCGCAAGAGCCGTAGCCGCCGATTTTAGATTTTCGTTTACGAATAGTAGTGGTAATATACCAGGAACTGTAGAAGGTTTGATTGAAGGGTTACCTATGGATAGTGGTGGTCTTCCTGTTGCCGCCAGTAATATTTCTGTAACTTCGGTTCCGCCAGCTTTAGCCGCTGCCATTAACGCCGATTATCGACTAAACAATGAGAACAAGTTTATTGTTGATTCGGGTCAGATCATTTTTGCTGATTTTGATAACTTTTTTAATCCCGATGGTTTTGCTTTAGGATTAGCCTTGAATAGTGGCTTTTCTAACTTTATCACAGCGCCTTACAATTTTTCTAGACGGGTAGAAGCTCCGAGTTGCTCAGTCACATTTACACCTGTATCCGCTACACTTGTTTCACCTAAATCCGTTCCTGAACCTACTTCTTTACTAGGTTTGATCGGTGTGGGTGTTGTCGTTTCAGGAGCTGCCCGGAAGCGCTGAGATAGCCTAAACTAATTGCAATCCTTCATCGTGTTAACTATCTGGGGATTTTCTCATCGGTTCAGGATGCGGAGGATTTGAACACAGCCAAATCGTTTACCATCGAGCAATCCTGGCTACTTTGCCTTCTGTGTTTGGTGTTGTAATTGGATACATTAGATTGGGTTCGTCGTCAAGGATGCGAACCTTTAATTTTGTTGGGTTTCGGCGCGTCAACCCAACCTACAGGTGACTCTTTTGTCTGGAGCGCGTCGCATGGTAACATTTTCCTGGTTCATTGGACTTGTCCTAGAAACGATACGCGATCGCACGTTTTGCTCGTGCCGTGGAATGTGACAAAAAAATAACCTGTCAGGCATCTGTCAGGCATTGTAGATGTTGAGAAAAGCCGATCACTCGTCCCATATCACCAGAGACCAGAACGTCTCTCCTGAATGATAATGGCTTAGGGGCTGCTCGCTATAGTTATACCAGCCGATGCTATAGGAATTGCCAAAGCCAACGATCAGCACGATTTACCCGACCAACACCCCAATCCGCAAATTTTAGCCAAGCTTATACCAAAGAGTCTTGATCATCGATCCCCCTAATGGGATGATGAGTGTATCCTTGGGGCTGGTAGCTGTAACCAAAAAGCTGGACACCTTTACCCATGATTACCCAATGCCAGGGTAGAGATTCCTCTGGATGATGTGGGTCAGCCAAGAGTATGTATACTTTATTGGTATACTTATCAAGCCAAAAACCAAGGTTAGGTAGGTGAAAGCAACAGCCGCCAGTTAGGTGGTGTTAGCCTGTGGACTGGTTGAGTGCCATCACCGTCAGGATGAAGCAGGAAGTAAGTTCCAAGGGTGTCCACTTGTGGGTAGCTTTGGGTAAATCTTATGTAACGGAAAGAGTAACCCTTGCTTTACAAAAATAATTTTGCGTTAAACCCTAGTTTCCTGGAGTCATTAGATAACACCTATGGTCGTTGCAACCCAATCTCTCGAAGAACTTTGTATTAATTCCATCCGCTTTCTGGCAATAGACGCCGTAGAGAAAGCCAACTCCGGTCATCCCGGATTGCCAATGGGCGCAGCACCGATGGCGTTTGTGCTGTGGGATCGGCTGATGCGGTACAACCCGAAAAATCCTAACTGGTTAAACCGCGATCGCTTTGTTTTGTCAGCGGGTCATGGCTGTATGTTACAGTACGGCTTGCTCTATCTGACTGGCTATGATGGCATCACCCTTGATGATCTCAAGCAGTTCCGTCAGTGGGAATCCAAGACTCCCGGTCACCCGGAAAACTTCATGACTCAAGGGGTAGAAGTCACCACTGGACCCTTAGGACAAGGGATCGCCAATGGTGTCGGGTTAGCGATCGCAGAGGCACATTTAGCCGCTCAATTTAATAAGCCCGATTGCCAAATTATCGACCACTACACCTATGTCATTTTAGGTGATGGTTGCAACATGGAAGGCGTATCTGGAGAAGCCTGTTCTGTCGCTGGACACCTAGGACTGGGCAAACTGATTGCCCTCTACGATGATAACCATATCTCCATTGACGGTTCCACCGACCTTGCCTTTACCGAAGACGTAGGCAAGCGCTTTGAGGCTTATGGTTGGCACGTCCAGCATGTTCCCGATGGTAACACCAACTTGGACGCGATTCACAAAGCAATTGAAGCAGCTAAAGCGGTTACCGATAAGCCCTCGTTAATTAAAGTCACCACCACGATTGGTTTCGGTTCCCCCAATAAAGCCAATACCCACGGCGTTCATGGTGCGGCGTTAGGTGCTGATGAGGTGAAAGCCACTCGTGAACATCTGGGGTGGAATTATCCCGAATTTGAGGTACCCGAAGACGCCCTGAAGCATTTCCGCAAGGCAGTTGATCGCGGTGCTGAGTATGAACAAGAGTGGAACAGCCTCTTCACCCGTTATAAAACAGAATACGCAGAAGAAGCTGCCGTATTAGAACGGATGATCAGCGGTAAGCTACCCGAAGGATGGGAGAAAGCGCTACCCACCTACACCCCCCAGGATAAAAAAGATGCCACTCGCAATCAATCGGGCGCAACCCTCAACGCCATGGCTGGGGTATTACCAGAACTGATTGGGGGTTCGGCTGACTTAGCTCCTTCCAACAAAACCTTACTCAAATCCTCCAAGGATTTCCAAAAAGGTGCCTATGAAAATCGCAACCTCCGCTTTGGGGTTCGCGAACATGGTATGGGAGCGATTTGTAATGGGATTGCCCTGCATAAGTCTGGGTTAATTCCTTATGGTGCCACATTCCTAGTCTTCACCGACTACATGCGGGCATCAATTCGTCTGTCTGCCCTATCCCATGCTGGAGTAATCTGGGTGATGACTCATGACTCCGTGG
>CAZNNK010000459.1:0-5819 GCA_964574085.1 uncultured Coleofasciculus sp. | reverse complement strand
CCATCTCCCCTATCTCCCCTATCTCCCCCATCTCCCCCATCTCCCCTATCTCCCCCAACTCCCCCATCCTGATAACAATCCCACAAATGACCATACCAACCCGGCGATTCAATCCCCGCCCCATAGCCACTCTTAAATGCCAGTCGCCCATAAGTCCACGGTATCCAAGTGGCTTCCACTTTCGTTTTCGCCAATCCTTTCAGCAACGCATTATCCGCTTTCGCCGCAGGCATATCCACCAAAGCGGGGGCGTGCCATGCGCCACAGACCACAGCAATACGTTGAAATCCTTCTTTTTGCGCCGCCCGAATCTGTTTCCGCATATAGGCTTCCCGTTGCGCTTCCTTGGGATCATCTCTGGGGGGTACATCCTGGCGCAACGCCGTCATTGCCGCTAAAATCGCCTCAAATACATCCGTACTCTCCTGGCGATGTTCGACTAACTGTTCCCACCAGCGTTCCCCATCACTATACCCAGCAATTCTTGCCAAATAACCCAACGGATCATAGTGAATCTCATCCTCTTCCCCAGCTTCCCCAGCTTCCCCAGCTTCCCCAGCTTCCCCAGCTTCCCCAGCTTCCCCATCTCCCTCTGCCAACTGATGCACCAAGGGCAAGTCCATAAACCGCACCGGAATCCCTTGAGTTAAGGCATAATCAATCCCTTGCCATTCTGGGGAAAAGATAGCAAAGGGATAATACACTGCTTTCTGGGGCTGATCGGGTCTATAAACCAATAACGCCACAGGCGGTTGCATCTGGGGATGAGTCACTAACGGGAGCATCCCATCCCCATCCGGGGGACCTTCCACCAAAAGGATATCCGGGTTAAGACTGTGCAGGGCATGACGGAGCGATCGCGCACATCCGGGTCCGTGGTGACGTATGCCAAAGATATGGATACTCATTTCTCAGTCTGACTCCCCTGCATATAGCGTTGTTTTTGTCAAATCAGCCACGGATGGCGTTGGCAAAATTATGTCATTGAGATTGACGTGTAATATTTGTAGTGCTTGATCCTTAAAACTGCCAGATTGTGGCGTAATCAGCTATTGGAGGATTTTTTGACTCAATTTATGGATAAAAGCCAATATAACCCCAACGTCTCATGGTTAATTTATGTTCATAAATCATACTACAGTCCTGGCACAACGGCAAGATCAGGGTTTCCAGTTGTTTTTTAGGTGTTCACATTCCTTAACAGAAAATGTATCATTTGCGTTACTTGACAGATTTAAAAGGATAACCGACAGATCATAAAGTTTTGCTTATACTGATGTTTCCTAAAAACAGACAAGAAACAGGAGTATTGATAGAAAGCTGATTTCGCGGTAACTTCTAAGCTAAAATCCATTTAAATTGTGTATTCCCTGTTGCCTGTTGCCTGTTCCCTCGCCTCACCACAATACTGATTCAGCCGCCCCTAACTAATTTCATTGTGCAAAAATCAGCGAACAGGTTTTTGGAGCATCCGCCCTCTGACGATGAATTGCTAAATGACGCGGTGTCTGGGACGCCGTAATTTTATAGACAAAATTATACCGCTGCTGGTGATAAGATTGGTCAGAATCATAGAAATTTCGTCTCATTTGCGCTAACTCCTCATTTCGATAAGCCGCTAAGGGTTTAAACCGTTCATCCCGTTGCCGTTGTTCATGTTTCAGCGCTAATTGTTGCCCATAAGCGGGATGGTGAGCAAATTCTTTGGCGACGAATTGAATCTGCTGGCGAAAACTGTCAGGTTGATCCGCAAATCCCTGATCAATCAGTCCGATTTTCTGGGCGACTTGAGTCCCCATCGGCATACAAATATCCGTCAATTTCCGTGCTTTTTGAGAACCCACTCGCTTGGGGAGAGAATAAGTCCAATATTCTGATCCAGATAATCCCATGCGCTTATAATGCGGATTTAAAACAATCCCCCGACGCGCATAAACCTTATCCGCAGCTAAGGCTAACATTACTCCACCAGCCGCCGCATTTGGGCATTTCCCTGTAACCCCGGTTGACTATCGGCGGATCGGATTTTTTGGACAATACGGGAGGTCGGTTCACAATGCCAATCAATGGCTCGAAATCGCTGTTTCATATAGGGACGTAAACCCCCCTGCACATCTGATTTCGTATAATCTAAAGGTTCGGGCGTAAACGTTCCGGACTCAAACCGTTCCACTGTTTGTAGAATCGCCTGAATTGCGGCTTGAGTCACTTGGCTGCGATACAAACAACTTTTACTCATCGGCTGCATGGGAAAATTAACCGACGCCCAAATATCTCCCGCATCCATTTCTCCATTTGCCTGTAACGCCGTGACACCCCAAGACTCAACCTGATTCGCGATCGCCCAATCCAACGCCGACGGTCCGCGATCGCCTTTGATACCTGGATGGAGAATAATACAGACATGATGTCGCCAAATTGCTTCCGGAATGATTTGTTTCAGCATCGGCGCAATAATTAAATCCGGCTGATAGAGTTCTACGGCTTCAATCATTACCTCGTCATTTAAGCCGAGTTCAATGGAAACCTGATCCCCTCGATAGGCTAACTCCAGATGAGTCCGCTGGGTTAAACTATTGTAGGCGGTGGCTAACAGTAATATTTTCATGGATGCAACCTCTGAATTCTATTGATTGATTTGAATGATGTCATGCTCAATAAGAAATAAAGGACAAATGACAAATGACAAATGAAAATTAAACTTCACAGGTTTCCCGTAACAGTTTCGGGGATACCGAACCCGCTAAGTTTCTTTGAGTTTGAGAAATGGGAATATCGACCCAAAACTCTGTTCCTTCGCCAAGTTTGGAGAAACACTGTAATCTACCCTTATGTGTTTCCACGACAATTTGATAACTAATCGACAATCCTAACCCCGTACCCTGACCCACAGGTTTAGTCGTGAAAAACGGGTCAAACAAATGAGTTTTAACGTCCTCAGGAATACCCTGACCCGTGTCTTGAATCCGAATCCGTACCTGATCCGTTTCTTCCAGCACCTCTGTAGCGATCGTGATTTGTAACGGCGGGGATTGATCATCTAGGGCATCAATGGCATTATCCAGGAGATTCATAAACACCTGATTGAGTTGCCCGCCATAACACTCCACCTGGGGCAATTGACCATACTGTTTGATAATCTCAATCGGAGGATGAGTCTCCTTGGCTTTAAGTCGATTACCCAAAATCAATAACGTATTCTCAATTCCTTCATGGATATCCATTGGCTTCACATCCGCCTCATCCAAGCGGCAGAAATTCCGCAGAGATTTCACCAAATCCCGGATACGCACCGCCCCCATTTTCAGAGACCCTAAGAGTTTGGGAAAATCTTGGATCACAAACTCCAGATTCATGATCTCAGCGTGTTCCTGAATAGCAGCCGGAGGTTCTGGATAATGCTGCTGATAAAGCTTTAATAGCCGCAGCAAGTCTTGAGCATATTGATTAGCGGGTTTGATATTCCCATAGATAAACGACACCGGATTATTCAGTTCATGGGTAATCCCGGCAATCATTTGACCCAAGCTGGACATCTTTTCACTTTGAATCAATTGCGCCTGAGTTTGTTGTAACTTCTGCAAGGTTTGCTGCAATTCCTTCGCTTGCGCCGTCGCCGTCGTTGCGGTGCTATGGGCAGAGGCATACAGTTGAGCTTGGTCGATCGCGATCGCCAGTTGATCGACAACCGCCGTAAGGAGTTCGACTTCACTCTGACTCCAGGTATGAGGTTCCCGATAATCGGTACAAACTAAAGCACCAATTTGACCGGAATTAGTTTTCAGGGGGAGAATCAGTTGCGCTGTAACCTGAGACCGAGTTAGGAGTTGCCGTTGAGCGGTATCCAAGTCTGGGTCTTTGGTGACATCATTAATCTGAATCATCTCTAAATCCTGGATGGATTGCAGCAAAGAGATGACTTCTGGATTCGAGTAGTACCCTAACCGACTGGGTAAATTCGATTTTCGCGCCTCGTGAGTGATGGCGATACTGGGTTTTTCCTGGTTTTGGGTACGCCAGAGGAATTGACAGCGATCGAGATCTAACAAACTGCGGACGGAGAAAACAGCCGTGTCTAGAATCGTATTCACGTCCAAGGAATTGCGAATCTCTCGCCCTAGATAATTGAGTAAGGCTTCCCGTTGGGCAAGGGAATGAGCTTCCTGTTCCGACGCTTGCAGTGCCTGAAACGTCTGCTTAGAGTCGGTAATATCGTGATAGGTGAGGACAATCCCCGCCACACTCGGCAGACGCAGCAGGTTATTGGCGATGACTTCAAACTCGCGCACCTCACCTGAGGCGTTGGGTAATCGTAATTCAACGGTGACATTACAGTTGGGGGAATCAATGGCTTGGGTTAACAGACTATCAGCGATGGGACTATCGTCATTTAAGACAAATTCCCCGATAGTTTTACCCAACCACTCCTCCGTGTCATAGCCCAACACACGCGGTAAGGAAGGACTGGTATAACGAATCATCCCCTCGCCTGTCACCACAGTGATGAAATCAGAGGCATTTTGCACCAACGCCCGAAACCGTTCTTCACTTTGGCGCAAGGTTTCGGCTTTTGCCTTCTCCACATTCAGGCGTTGATCAAATAAGGAGACAATTAGGGGTAATGCTAAGATAAACAACGTCGCCACAGTGATAAATCGAGCCAGCCATACGTTATCAATCATTGAGGATGAAGGCAGAACAACGGAATCCGCCCTTTGAAAGTGAACCGCCGCCATCCCGATATAATGCATCCCCGAAATCGCCAAACCCATAACCATCGCACTCGCCAGCTTGGGTAAGGTTCTCGCATCAGTCTGGATATGCCGCAATTGGCATGCTAACCCTAAGGCAACAAAAGACGCCGCGATCGCCACAGCAATAGAAAGGAAAACGAGGTTGAAGTTATAGGTAGCCGTCATAGTTGTATCCGTGTGAGTTAGATTACGTTTTACCTGTTGGGATCGGTCGAAAATATCGATGGCTTTAACAGCCGTTCATGATGAAATGAATTCAACATTCACTAGAGAGTTGAATCACTGCTGTTAGTGCAGTAGGATTTCAAATTACTCACCCGCAGCAATCGCCCCTGCTTTTTTGCCTAAGCCGAGGGAGTCACTACAGGTTTGCTGCTTAAGATTACGCCTACAATCTCACGTTGAACCCCAAAATCCATCCTAATCATGGCTATCTGTTTGATTCAGTTCGATATAACTAAGTTTAGAGACGATGGGGATAGCTATTCAGTAAAACTGACTATATCTAACTGTAAGAAAAACAACCCGTTCTTGCCATGACTCTTAAGATTTAGATGAGACTGTATCTTAAGGCGTAAAGTAACCGTTACCTACGTACATGAGGACAGAGTTATCGGGGATGGCAGGAAATGTTGCGATCTGGCGGGAAATATCGTTACCGGGAAATCCATTATTTCGTTGAGGAATTCTCATCGTTAGTTCACCCGTTGGCACGAATAACGTGGTGGGTTACGGCGAAGCGCTAATTAAAGGGTTTGTGTTGTGAATTAATTACCGCCTAACCCACCCTACGAATTACGGTTGATCGGGGTCTATAGGACGGCACATTTTCCCATGATATAAAAATACCTAAAATCTACCGAAAAGTCAAGGGCTAATTCGTTTTTTTTAGCGTCAATAGTTCTGATTTTGGCTTCTAATGCATACAACCTTATTCTTGTCAATTTGAGAAAATTAAAACAGAACCCTTATGTCCAAAAGGTTTGACTTATTTAGACTGAGATTAAGTTCTGCAAATAGTCCTCAAACACTGACGAATGACGAATGACGAGTTAACCCTCCACC
>CAZNNK010000458.1:1631-5827 GCA_964574085.1 uncultured Coleofasciculus sp. | reverse complement strand
GAGTTATACGCCGCATAGGTATAGATTGCGGTTGAGCCGCGATCGCAAATCCGCGGAACGCTACCCCCGTTATAACCTAGTGGTCTTTACACCTTAAATTGACGGGTTGAGACTGACGCGGAGAGGGGGGTAATAAAGGCGGATTTGGTATGACTTCAAGTCGCCATGGCAAAAAGGGGATTTCTGCTTCCCCGATCAAAGCTGAAAATCCGGGTCAGAGTTAGCCGAGAAAATGCGATCGCGTCCTAAGGCTTTGGCTTTGTAGAGGGCGCGATCAGCCAGTTGGACTAATTCACTGGACGAAAGTTGCTGGGATGGAGTCGTTGTGGCAATTCCTAAACTGAGCGTTACCCAGGGATGAATCGGAGATTTGGCATGGGGACGCTTGAGTTTATCCATTTGGTAGCGGATTTTTTGGGCAACGACAAAAGCGCCTGCATTATCTGTATTGGACAGAATCACGGCAAATTCTTCACCGCCATAGCGAGCGACTAAATCACTTGGTCGTTTAGCCGCTTGGCAGATTGCTTCAGCAACTTCCTTTAAACAATCATCCCCAGCCCAATGACCATAGGTATCGTTGTAGGCTTTAAAAAAGTCAATATCACACAAGATCAAGGATAGCGGATGTAAGCTCTGCCTAGAATAGACTAATTCCTCAGCTAAGACTTGATCAAAACGGCGGCGATTGGCAATTCCCGTTAAACTATCTATTTTTACCAGTTTTTGTAGATGTTGATTATCGGTCTTTACTTTTTGATAAAGTTCTGACTGTTGAATCGCAATAGACACCTGTTTAACTAACTGGTTTAAACAATCAATTTCCCACGTTTTCCATTGACGATTATGGGTACAATGATGAGCGATGATTATCCCCCATAATTGATGGCAAACAGAAGATTGAGGTTGTTTCAGATCAGACTCACTGTTACAAATAGGTATCGCTAAAATGGATTGCTTATGCAAATTAATCGATTTTGGCTTTAGCTCAGACAGGTTGTGATTGTTGATTACGCGAATAAACTGTTCATGGTAAGACAAAATTTCGGGCAAGTTTAAAAGTTCATGAATCGCCGGAACCTCCGGATAACTATTGCTATAGTCAGCCGCTTCTAACAGCAGATTAGGAGATTTATCTGCCTGATAGCGATAGATGAGAACACGATCCGTTTTCAGGAATTGACGGACTTGGGTGACAGTGGTATGCAAAATTTCTTCGAGATCCAATGAGCGCCGGATCTGCTCAACCATACGCTCTAATATTCGTTCCCGTTGAGCCTGCTGTCGAATTGCCTCGCGATCGCGCTCACGTTCAATGGCGTAGCGTATAGCACGCACCAAGTTTTCTCCCACAAATTGCCCCTTAATTAAATAATCTTGAGCGCCTTCCCGAACTACTTGAATTGCCATCTTTTGATCATTGAGGGACGTTAAGACAACAATTGGAGTCGTTGGTGCTTGTGATTTGACTTGAATTACAGTATTTAATCCTTGACTATCCGGAAGAGATAGATCTAATAAAATGATGTCAAAGGTCAACTCCATTAATTTTTTTATCCCCTGACTTAACCGCTGAACATGAGTTAGGGAAAATTGATTGACTTGTACTTGTGAAAACAATTCCTGGATTAATTCAGCTTCAACAGGATTATCTTCAATTAATAGAATATCGATAATTTTATTGTCTAGTAAAACGGTTTGATTGCACTTAAAATGCTTCATAGTCATATATAGAAAAAATACTTATTTTCCTCGAATCGTTTGGCTTTATTTTTAAATAGCATAATTAGTCGGATAATAATAAACTCTAGAACCTAGACGAGAGAACCAAAGATTGATAGTTATTGCAGTTCTTAATTCAGCCAACACCATTCTTATCCACGGTACTTCGTAAATTTATTCAGCTTAAATATTTTTATTTAAGCATAGGATATTATGTTCCGGCTAAAAGCCGTCTTGAAATCACGCTGAACGAATGAAATAAATGTTGTAACATTCTTCTGGTGAGATTGTATAGAGTCTGGAGGATGAACTTTAAACATGAACTTTAGATTTTCAGGCGATTCCTAATTTCAAGTTTTAGGTTAGCATCAGACTTATGTAAAATTTTACTAACTTAAGAGAGAACTTCAGTATAAGCGAAGACGTATTTAAGTAATCTAGTGCTAGCTTGCTTCCAATTTCCCTAACCTAAATCCTGATAAGCAGACTGAATGCTTACTCGCCTTAGTCAACGACTCATGTATAAGAAATTTTCCCCTATCTTTGGGTTGAATTGATTACGCTAATTTTTGTCTCTTTAGGTAGATGCTCACCTGATCACACCAGTGGCGGATTATTTCCGCACCCGCTACACTAGCCAGACAATCGTTTAGAGACGTAGCATCTAGATCTCGACACAATTGACTTTCAGCTTATGTTGATATCGATGCACCCCAATTGAACCCTATCGGCTTTAGCTGTTGACGTTTGACGTTCTGGGAAGCTGTACGAGCTTTTTCATTTTGCCTGGAGTCTTTGCCAAAGGGTAAAGCCAAGAAGAATGATTATACTACCACTTGTAACAATAATCACCATTGATGTCATCCCTTGCAGTTTCATCGCCAGTCCGTTACATGCCAACGTCACGCCCCAAAGGGTGAAAGCCGCATGACGTTGGGACAAACCCCAAGCCAGTAAGCGGTGGTGTAAGTGATCTTTACCGGGAGTTTTCAGCGGGTTTTTTCCTGCCATGAGTCGCCGGACAAATACCTGAGTCGTATCTAGCACAGGCAATAATAAAAAGAAGGCAGGCGGCACCAGAGCAAATACCGTTGTCACCTTTAGGTTTCCTAAAATACTGGTTGCGGCTAGGACATAGCCAAAAAAGTAAGCCCCCGCATCTCCCATAATAATTCGGGAAGGATAGAAGTTGTGTCGCAAAAATCCCAGTGCAGCCCCTCCTAAGGCTGCCAAAAGTAAGGTCGCCGCTGCTCTGGTTTCAAACTGCGCCGAAACAGCTAACAAACTCATGGCGGTAATGAAGCTGATCCCACCCGCCAAGCCATCCATGCCATCCATTAAATTAATCGCATTGGTAATTCCCACAACCCACAACCAGGTCAACACAATTGAGAATATTGGGTCAATAGGAGTCCCAAAAGGCGTTTCGATGCGGATATCGCTGGCAATCAGCAAGAGGGCGGTAAGGGTTTGACTAAACAGGCGTACATAAGCAGGTAGACCAAATTGGTCATCGATAAAGCCGACGAGGACGAGGATGGAACCACCGAGTAAAATCGTCAGCACTTGGGCTAAGACACCTTCAATCACAATGGGTCTTAATAGAGTCGCCAAGACTAGCGCCGCCATGACACCCGCATAAATTGCCAATCCACCTGCGTTAGGTAGGGGTTCTTGATTGAGTCGTCGGGCGTTCGGTTGATCCGCCCACCCCACTTGCAGCGCAAATGAGCGTACTGCTGGAATCAAACACCAGGTTACCCCCCACGCTAACCCGAAGGTAAATATAACTGCTAGCCAGCCACTGCCACTAGGGTTGGCAATGCCGAGAGACTCTAGGAAGCTGTACAAATCTATCTCCCACTTCACGCTCAGACTGCCAATTATTATTATTCTCAACTGTACAGGAATCAATTCGATAAAGTGCTACCACAATTTTGGATATTGATTCGGTGTAGTAGTACTTACCGGAAACCATTGTATTGATCCGGGTTGTTGTGGCTCATACTAAATTCAGGTTAACTATCTCCCATGTTGCTAGGGACAAGGCTCCAGGGTAGAAGGCAGAAGGCTCTGAGCCGATTATTCGGCAGAGGATGAAGGCGGATGGGGATCAGAATGGTGATGACTCTCTACTGTCTCAAGGTATTGACTATCTAGTAAAAAAGCCCCCTTAGAAAAGCGAACTCCCCAAAATCCGCCGGGACGCCGATCAAGGATCACCCCTTCTTCGCCAATGCTAATCACATCCGGAGGTCGCAGCATGGGCATAGGTTCGGCTGTTTTAACATAGCGGGGTAGGGCAATTAGGCGAACGCGATCGCCAACCCTAAATTCTTTGGACATAGTACTCAGTATGGGTAACTGCTCATCAGTTCTTAGCTTATGGTAATCAATCTCAAGTTACCCCCGGTGTCAGCAAATGACATAAGACAAATGACATAAGACAAATGACATAAGACAAATGACATAAG
>CAZNNK010000458.1:0-1531 GCA_964574085.1 uncultured Coleofasciculus sp. | reverse complement strand
TAAGACAAATGACATAAGACAAATGACATAAGACAAATGACATAAGACAAATGACTAATTAAGGAACTTGCCAAATGCGCTGATGGTATGCTTCGGGTTCAGCGTAAGGATCAGGAGGATGCTCCGAGTGATTGTGGTGGTGATGATGGTGATGATCATGGTCATGACCGTGATCATGATCATGAGTGTGACCCGTATTATCCCCCACTGCCGCTAACCGGAACTTACACAACTCACAATTCATTTGCACCTGTCCCAGTTGCGTCTCGATTTCTCGTTCCCGCAATACCGAGAGTAATTCCGGTTGAATACCCATTTCGGGTAAACAGGTCATACTAATGTCCGGATATTGCTCCTGCTGCTGCGCTGTGATATCAAATATTTTTTTCACTAGCACCCCGGTAAACAGGAAGTAAGGCAGAACAATAATCCGCTGGGGCTGGAAAAGTCGAGCGCGATGGAAGCCTTCCTCTAAACGGGGATGAGTAATCCCAATAAAGCAGATTTCAACCGTTTTGTAACCACTGCCTTCCCAGAGCAGACGCGCTAATTTATAGACATCACCATTGGCATCGGGATCACTAGAACCGCGACCAACAACCAGAAGCACCGTTTCACTTCTGGGAATTGAGGACATTAGACTGTTCGGCGCTTGATCCAGTTGAGCCAGTCGTCGATGCCATAACTCCAGAATGGCTGGAGTAATACCAAAATGACGCCCGTAATGGAATCGGATTTGCGGATGTCTGGCTTTGGCACGGTCTAACTCGTTGGTGACATCAAATTTATTATGTCGCGCCGCAAATAGCAAAATCGGCAGCACAGAGAATTCTGTATACCCTTGTGCCACACATTGGTCTACACCCTCCTGAATACTGGGAGTAGTTAATTCCAGAAAACAAGGAACAACCGGGCGAGAGGAGTCCAACCTTTGGTAAGCGTAGGCAAAATCCAAAAATCCCTGACGCCCCTGCATATCGCGGCTACCGTGACCAATCATTAACAGAGGGCGGTTAAGGGGGAGTGGTGGCAATGACAGTGAATCTGGGCTGAAATGAGTTGTGTCTACAGTCGGCATTAAAAATAAACTCCCTTCCCGTGCGAGGCAGGACTATCGGGTGGACAAACAACAGCTAGGTATTCTGGCTTAGGTGAAACGTCAGCGAGGTTCGTCGTTGCGCTGTCTTCGCCATTAGCGTAGAAGTACCGACGACAAACCCGGAAAGAGCCTGCCATTTCAACCTTTACAGTTGCCGCACAGCCCCGGACTTACACCGGAGTTTCCCTAGGCTGTTGCCATTCAATTGTGCCTTGATATCTTATCTGATTAGACAACGAGTCAAAATCCAGGGTAGGGGGTTGTGGGGCGAACCTGAACTGAGATCTGGCATCAGTCTCAATCAGCCAATTTTACGTAGGGTGGGCATTGCCCACCGCTTATAGCATTAGGCATTGAGGTTAGGACAATAAAATTGGGTGAAAAGGCAACAGGCAACAGGGGAATGTCCTAACGTATCCCGGTAGTGCTATA
>CAZNNK010000457.1:0-5845 GCA_964574085.1 uncultured Coleofasciculus sp. | reverse complement strand
ATATTACCAAACATGACTATATCTGACTATATTGTTATTGAAACTTTACAATACCTAATCCTTCGCTAACACACCATTAAGGAAAATATCAGCAATACCTTCTGCCATGTCTTGCACCTCTTTAAGGGAGGCTCCCGGTTCCATAATCGTCTCGTCGCTGAAACCGGCTACTGCAAACATCCCTAAAAATACCCTCGCCACAACCTTGGGATTAGTCCGCCGATAGATCCCGCGTTCCATAGCCGTTTCAAAGAACGCTTCCGCCACATCGGACATTTTAGCAATGACTTCTGACTGGATGCGATCGCGTAAATCGGGGTGAAACTGGGCTTCCATAAAGCAAACCCGCATCATATCCGCATTTTCATGCATCCGCAGCATTCGCCGCCGCATCACCTGCGCCACGGCTTTATAACTGCCCATTTCGCTTAATTCCGTCAGCAAATCCGTGAGCAACTCCACCCAGCCTTGAGTCGCCACCTCGACTAATATGGCTTTTTTATTCTCAAAATGGCGAAACAGAGTCCCTTCAGCAACCCCCGCTTTTGCCGCTAAGTCACGGGTTGTTGTCCCGTTATAGCCGCGACTGGCAAATAAACGTTGGGCAGCATCGAGGATACGCTGCTTTGTTTCTGTCTCTGACTGAGGGGGCTGATGTAAGATTCGCATTGGACTCCAAAATGAGCGGTAAGGGTTATTGGCAATCGGTTATCTTAGAAAAGCACGCTTTTAAGATCAGACGTATTTTACACTAAGGTATTTCTTCCCCCAAACGGGTGAAAATTTACAAAAAGTTAGTTGCTACGGATTACACCTAGGACTAACGGCTGGCAAGAGCAGTGACAAAAGACAAAAAATTACCCCACAGTAAAATAGACCTATAGCATCAGAAAATCTTGGGTAAGCACTCTTGCTGATTGCTACCGTGATCAGTCGGTGGGTGAAAATCAACTAAACTATATTAAGTTCTGTCACTATTTTGCTACCCCTGACCCATAACATAAGACGTAGCTGGCTTCTCGCATCGCGAGGATGACAAATGACAAAGAATCGATCTATTTTGCGTTTTTTGCATTGGACTGTTCACTTGAGAAAATACCCATGGCGCTCCATCCTGGGAGCGTTCTTAGTCGTAACCCTGATATGGAGTAGTATCCCATTGGGGGCTTTAGCTCGCAGCGAAACCCCGCCCCCAAACGCCGAATCCATCCAACCTTACTTAGATGGCGTCGTTGACCAGGTGACCGAGTTTCGCCTGGATAATGGGATGAAGTTCATTGTCCTCGAACGACACCAAGCCCCCGTTGTCTCCTTTGCCACCTATGCGGATGTCGGTGGCGTTGACGAACCTGTAGGCAAAACCGGTGTGGCTCACTTTCTGGAACATTTAGCCTTTAAGGGAACCAAGCAAATTGGCACCCGAAATTATCAGGCAGAAAAACCCCTGTTAAACCGCTTAGATCAGTTATCGGCACAAATTAAAGCCGCCAAAAAAGCTGGGAATGAGGCAAAGGTTGCCCAACTAAAAGAGGAATTTGCCCAAGTTGAAGCCGAAGCCGCTAGCTTGGTCAAGCAAAATGAGTTTGGTCAAATCGTTGAACAAGCGGGAGGCGTCGGCTTAAATGCAGCCACCTCCGCCGATGCGACGGTTTATTTCTACAGCTTCCCCTCCAACAAACTGGAACTGTGGATGTCTTTGGAGTCGGAACGCTTCCTCGAACCTGTGTTTCGCGAATTTTATAAAGAACAAGAGGTGATTCTGGAAGAACGGCGTCTGCGAACCGACAACTCGCCCATCGGTCAAATGATCGAGGCGTTTCTGGATACGGCGTTCCAAGTCCATCCCTATCGGCGTCCGGTGATTGGGTATGACGAAGACATCCGCAACCTGACTCGCGATGATGTGCGACAATTCTTTGAAACTCACTACGTTCCCAGTCAATTAACCATGGCGATTGTGGGCGATGTTGATCCCGATGAGGTGAAAGAGTTGGCTCAAGTTTACTTCGGACGCTATGAGGCAAAACCCGCCGCACCGGGAGTCAGCATCGTCGAACCTCCCCAGCAACAAACGCGGGAAGTGACGTTGGAATTACCGTCTCAACCGTGGTATTTAGAAGGATACCATCGACCCTCCCGAACCCATCCTGACCATGTAGTGTATGAAATTATCGGGCGTTTACTCAGCGATGGTCGCACCTCTCGCCTGTATAAATCGTTGGTTCAAGAACAACAAGTCGCCCTCTCCGCCGCCGGATTTAGCGGGTTTCCGGGAGATAAATATCCCAATCTGATGCTGTTATATGCCCTAACTGCACCCGGACATACGGTTGAAGAAGTGGCGACAGCCTTACGAGAAGAAATTGAGCGACTCAAAACTGAACCCGTTTCAGCCCAAGAGTTGGAACGTGTGAAAACCCAAGCCCGTGCTGGCTTATTGCGATCGCTCGATTCTAATATGGGGATGGCACGTAATTTAGTCGAATACCAGGTGAAAACAGGCGACTGGCGCAATCTATTTAATGAAATCCAGGCAATCGCCCAAGTCACACCGGCTGATATCCAACGGGTGGCTCAAGCGACGTTCACACCCGACAATCGTACTATTGGACGGTTGTTATCGAGTCAATAGTCTTATGTCATTTGTCCTTCGTCCTTTGTCAAAGAATTATTGCGTTAGTTGATCTCAAGAGGGAACAGGGAACAGGGAACAGGGAACAGTAAAGAATGTCCTAACCTGCCAAGGTAGCTGTTATACTCCTCAAACCCTTACATAAGACGGATGATATAGCTTGCTGCTAAAGGGAAGCGAATAAGACGAATGACAAAGGACGGATGACGAATGACCATCAGAGCCGTTAACTTTCATTTTTACCACTTAACTAATGAGCCATCTTACATTGAACAGATTCCGTCGAAAAGTCTGGCGCTGGTGTGGACTACTGGTTGCCACGATGCTTCTGGTTATTGTATCGCGCACGCCTGCTGTGGCGGCTACGGCGAAGCATTATACCGAGTTAACCTTTCCGCCTCTTTCTGAGATTCAGATCCCTGAGTATACTCGCTATCAACTGGATAATGGCATCGTCGTCTATTTAATGGAAGACCACGAATTGCCCTTGGTGAGTGGGACAGCGATGATTCGGACAGGCGATCGCTTGGAACCGGCTGATCAGGTGGGTTTAGCCAATATTACCGGAGAAGTCCTCCGTACCGGTGGGACAACCGAACATTCGCCGGATGAACTGAATCAGTTACTCGAACAACGGGCGGCGTCTGTGGAAACCAGTATTGGCACGTCAAGGGGTAGCGCCAGTTTCAATACCCTCAGCGAAGATGTGGATATGGTGTTTAACTTATTTGCTGAGGTAATTCAAAAGCCTGCCTTTGCTGAAGATAAGCTAGAACTGGCGAAAAAGCAACAAGCGGGACAAATTGCCCGTCGCAATGATGATCCTAAAGATATTGCCAGTCGCGAATTTACGAAACTGATTTATGGGGATCAGAGTCCCTATGCCCGCACCATCGAATATGAGACGCTAGCCAATATCTCCCGTGACGATGTAGTGGAATTTTACCAGACCTATTTCCATCCAGAACGGATGATTCTGGGTATCGTCGGGGATTTTGATTCCGAACAGATGCGATCGCGGATTCAGGAGAAGTTTGGTAACTGGAACCCCTCATCCCCTCCTCCAGAGGTAACGATACCATCTGCGTCTCAGGCAAAGGAAGAGGGTTTATTTGTCGTGGATCAGAACCAACTCACCCAAAGTTATGTCTATCTGGGACATATTGGCGGAGAATTTGATAATCCTGACTATCCGGCGTTGGATGTAATGAATGAAATTCTCAACGGGTTTGGCGGACGGTTATTTAACGAAGTGCGATCGCGCCAAGGGTTAGCCTATTCTGTCTAAGGGTTCTGGAGTCCTCGCCATGACTATCCTGGGATGTTTGTTGCGGGTGGACAAACTCGTTCTGAAGCCACTGTATCCTTGATTCAAGCGATTCGTTCAGAAATTGAGAAAATCCGCACCACGCCTGTCACCCCAGAAGAATTGGCGTCGGCGAAAGACCAAGTGTTGAATTCGTTTGTGTTTAACTTCCAAGATCCCAGCCAAACCCTATCGCGGCTAATGCGGTATGAATATTATGGGTATCCCGAAGATTTTCTCTTCCGCTATCAGCAGAAGGTGAAAGAGACGACGATTGAAGATGTGCAACGGGTGGCGCAAAAATATCTCCAACCCAATCAACTGGTGACATTAGTCGTTGGCAATACCAATGCGATTCAGCCCCCCTTAACCAGTCTGTCTAACAATGTCACATCGTTAGATATTACCATTCCCGAACAAAGCAGTTAGTGATGTAAATTGGTTTGTAGTGAGCACAAAGCGTGCTTCAACGCCTAGCCAAAGAGGGCTAAAGTTCCCTCACTACGAACCCTGTGATCACAAGAAGTAAATTGGTTTGTAGTGAGTACAAAGCGTGCTTTAACGCCTAGCCGGAGAAGGCTAAAGCCCTCACTACGAACCCTGTAGGGTGAGTTAGCGTAGCGTAACGCACCAGACGAATGACATAAAACTAATGACCAATGACACCGACCCAGTTATTAATTTTTGCATCTGCTGGCTTATTTGCCGGAATCCTAGCCGGCTTTTTGGGGATCGGTGGCGGTACAGTTCTTGTACCTTTATTAGTAACCTTAGGATATGACTATCAACAAGCCGTTGCTACAAGTACCCTGTCAATCGTGATTACAGCGATTTCGGGTACGGTGCAGAATTGGCGGCTGGGTAACATACATTTTAAACGGATCATTGCCATTGGCTTTCCGGCTATCGTAACAGCGCCAATTGGCGCTTATTTAACAGAATTATTTGCCGACTACTGGTTAAAAGCAGCATTTGGACTATTACTCCTACTTAATATTTACTTAGTTCGACTTCGCAAACGTTTGAAAGCCAGAGAAAAGCAAGACGCTTCAGAAACGGAACATCCTCGACAAACTCCACACTCTAAAAGCCAAGCAGCATTAGCCAGAATTGGCACAGGAAGTGCCGCAGGCTTACTCGCTGGAGTCTTTGGTGTGGGTGGCGGTGTGATTCTAGTTCCCTTGCAAATTTTACTCTTGGGAGAAAGTATTAAAACGGCAATTCAAACCAGTTTAGGCGTGATTGTAATTACCGCAATTTCGGCTTGTATCGGTCATGCTGTACAGGGGAATGTGTTATGGATTGAGGGATTACTTCTGGGTACAGGGGGGTTATTGGGAGCGCAAATTAGTACCCGTTTTTTGCCTAAATTACCCGATCAGGTGGTTAGTTTGGCATTTAGTACATTACTGGCTATCTTAGCCATTTACTTTTTCTGGCAGGCATGGCAAAGTTATAGCTAAACACAGCATCTGTTGGGAAGTGGGGAAGGTGATATGATGTCCGGCAAAACAACCATTATTCCTTTTTCCTTGCAACCTTCCTCCTTCCCTTCTGCCCTCTGCCTTCTGCCCTCTGCCTTGTCTCTGTCGATAGTGTAAGTATTCAACCGGACATGATATGAGGAGGGTAAGGAAGGGAATGGTTTGAAATCTTACCCTTCAATCATGTCCGCCATGTAGGGGCGGGTTTAGGGACTCAATTAACAAAGAAACCAATAACATTTGTACAAAACCCGCCCTTCCCCACCCGATAAGTTCAGTTTAAACTGTAGCATTTTTGGTAAAACCTGCCCCTACAGATTGGCTCCCCCATCTTCCTCATCTCCCTCATCTTCCCCATCTCCCTCATCTCTTTTACACTTATTGGATTATGATTACTTTCTCTTATAAACATCTACGAGCCAA
>CAZNNK010000456.1:0-5849 GCA_964574085.1 uncultured Coleofasciculus sp. | reverse complement strand
CCCATCTTCCCCATCTTCCCCATCTTCCCCATCTCCCTCATCTTCCCCATCTCCCCCTGCTCCCCGAATGTTACCTATAAACCATTCTTGGGAATACTGAGTCAAGATTTGTCTGCGTGCTAAATAGGAGTCCAAGGATGTTAACCGCAACAGGGAATGATGCCCAAAAATCGCCACTGATCCTCGTTGCTGATGACGATCGCTTCACACGAGTGATGCTGCGTCAACTGCTGGAAAAAGAGGCATATCAGGTAATCGAGGCAGAAGATGGAGCAAAATGTTTAGCGGCGTATCAGCAGTACCAGCCAGATATGGTGCTGTTGGATGCGTTGATGCCGATGATGGATGGCTTCACCTGTTGCCAAAAACTACAAGCCTTCACACAGACTCCCGAACAAAAGAGCGATCGCGCATTGCTGGGTATCCCGGTGCTAATGATTACCGGGCTTGAGGATCAAAAGTCAATTGATTCAGCATTTGCTGCTGGCGCGATCGATTATGTGACTAAACCCTTGCATGTCCCCGTCTTACTCCAGCGTATTCGTCGTCTCCTCGCCGCAAGTTGGGCAGAAAAGGCACTGCGACGCAGCGAACAAGAATATCGATCTGTCGTAGAAAATGTTAAAGAAGTTATTTTTCAAATTGACCCCAATGGTAACTGGGAATTTCTCAGTCCGGCTTGGACAAAGTTGATGGGGTTTACTCTAGAAGAAACCTTAGGAACGCCTTTTCTCGATTATGTTCATCCTCATGATTGCCAACTACAGCGAGAACTATGGCAATCTATCCTAACTGAGAAAAACGTTGGTTTTCACCGGGAAATCCGATACGTCACCAAAACTGGAGAAACTCGTTGGCTAGAAATTCATGCTCATACCTCACCGATTGCTAACGGCTTATTTACGGGTCTTTCCGGTATTTTGCAAGATATCACAGAGCGTATCTATGCTGCCGCATTAGAAAAAGAAAAAATCCGGCTAGAAACAGAAATCGTTGAACGCCAACGCAGTGAGGCAATGGTTCGCCAAGCCTTAGAGAAAGAGAAAGAACTGGGGGAACTGAAATCTCACATCATTACCACCATTTCCCATGAATTCCGTACTCCCCTAACCACGATTCAATCCTCTAGCGAATTGTTGAAACTTTACGATAAAAAATTAACGGAAGACAAAAAGCTAAAACATTTCCAAAAAATTGCCTGGTGTGTCGATCATATGACCCAACTCCTGAATGATGTGATTCTGATTGGTCAATCGGAAGCGGGACACCTGAAGTTTAATCCCACTTCCCTAGATGTGGCAGATTTATGTCATAACTTGATCGAGGAAATTCAAGGTAATTTAGATCCGCGATATACTCTCAATTTTTCCGTTGAAAACCCTCCCATAAACGGCATATTCGATGAGGCTATGTTACGGAAATTACTGAATCACTTACTCTCCAATGCTGTAAAATTTTCACCCAAGGGAGGCACAATTATGTTCAAGGTAGGCTCTTACCTAGATCATGTAACCGTCCAGATTCAAGATGAAGGAATTGGCATTCCGCCCATGGATCAATCCCGATTATTTGAATCGTTTTACCGGGGGAGTAATATTAGCACCATTGGTGGCACTGGATTAGGACTCGCCATTGTCAAAAAATATGTGGACTTACATGGTGGTCACATCCAAATTGAGAGTGAAGTCGGCGTCGGCACAACCGTTACCGTCACCCTACCCATCAATCAGTAAAGAGATTGGCTTCCAGACGTAGCATGCTACGTCTCTACAAGCTTCCCCTGCTTGCTACCCTCACCCCACAACCTATTCAGCAAGCCCTACTGATGATTGTGCCATCTCATCCAAAGGATTGGGACGAGGATTGAAGGGGCGATTGTGGGGGACAACCGTGAAATAAGGATTGAGTAATTCCTCCTCCACCCAACCTGAATAATAATTCAGCTTCGTTGTGGTGTTGGTTAATTCCAATAATTCCAGATCACCCCGCAAGGCGTTCATATTGGCGGGCTTTTCCCCTGTCCATTGATCCTGATCAGATACAATTCCCAACGATCCACCGCCAAAGAAATTCAGGGCAACTTGATCAAACCCGCGTACAAAGCGATCGCCATGCCAATGCCATTCGTGTCCAACCCAGTATAGAGGCGGTTGCCAGGGGCGAGGTTGCCATGATGACCCATACCTCTCAGACCAAGAACTTACCCCTTCATCTAAGGTGACGGTAAAGCCATCCTCATATCTGACCTCATACCGTCCTTCTTGGCTTTGGTAGTCCAACGGTGACCACCATAGCACCTCTACCGTATCTCCCACCTGATCTGGGTCAAGAGTCGCGGCGGGAGTCTCCGCTAATAAACGGCGGTAAATCGGCAATCCCTGACTCGGCAGTTTTGCCATTGCCGCAAATCGCCAACAGGACCAATTTCCGGGATTATTGACCCCTTGCCAACGAACTTGGCAAACCCCATTTCCGGTTCCCACCCAGAGGCGATCGCCTTGTAAGTGCAGTTGATCCGGAATTGCGCCAACTATTGGACTATTGTGGACGGTGTAGGAGGTGATTGTGCCAGATTTGAGACTGGGAGGAGAAGGACGATAGGCGACTAATCCCATTCCGGGTAGATAGGGATTCCCTTCACCACTCATCTGAGTTCCCAGCCAAAACACCGGATTACTCGGATCACCCGCGATGACGAAATCAGTAATTTGTTGCCCTTGAATTTCGTCCGGTTGAATCACCACTACCTCATTCATATCGGGATTGTAACCCACCATCGTGGCGATACCACTGAATCCTTCCCCTTGTTCTGAAGCGACTGACCAAAATAGGCGATTGGCATAACTGAGGGCGGAGGTAATTCGCGGGACTCCCAAGGAAAATCCAACTTCAGCCTCCCTCACTTGGTCTAAGGTATAGAGGGGGTGGCGTTGGGGTTGTTCGCTGTTGGGAGTAATCAGTTCAAAAACAACGGTTTCCGGTTCAATTCGTTGGGCTTCGTTACCAAAGGGATTCGGTTCGAGAATGACGCGATATTGATAGGATTGTCCGTTAAGTTCAATGGTTTGATAGGGCGGGTTCTGGAGGTTCTCTTGGAATTGTTCCGGATTATCCGCTGTCTCGACTTCACTGGCTAAGGTTCCCGGTTCTACCGTCCAAGTGCGATCAAATCGGCAGAAGACGATATCATACTGCTGAGTTTGAAAGGTGATCGTATCGGCATCGGTAATAATATCGCGAATATGATAGTCAAATTGCTGATACCGTCCCTGATTCTGAGGCGACGCGATCGGTATGGGTTCAGTTTGCCTAGGGCAATTAGCGGGATTACCGATTGCTTGAGAGGAAAAGTTCACCGGGGCGGTGCAACTCTGGAGTAATCCGATAATTGTAATAATAGGTAAGATTGGTTTCATCGAAAAAGTATCAGAACTATTATTCCTCAAGACGAATTTTAGGGGTTAACGTTCCTTTTTGTCATTGGTTATTCGTCATTTGTCATTGGTCATTGGTCATTTGTCTTCCTTGCGAAGTTTCAATCAAACTACGTCACGAGACAGGAAATGGGCAACCTATTTGTAGGGTGCGTTAGCGAAGCGTAACGCACCTTTACCCCCATCAGTAGTGTGTCTGCGTAAGTCCTGTTGATCTAAGTGAGGTCAGACATGATCTCATCGTAGTGTGACCATCTTGGTCACTCCTTAGTCTTAATCGCTACTTGGTTCAATTTGCCCCGATAAAATCCATTTCATTTATAATTCCGGAGAAAATTGCCCCACTCCACCGCCAGAGGAATTTCGGTAAACGGAACCTGAATCGTGGATTCTGGCAGGAGAAACTCTAGTGCGATCGCGCGTCCTTTTTTGGGCGGATTCTCTAAGCTAACATCTTGCCCATCAACGACCAGTTTAATGCTTTGGACATCATTTAGAGAAAAAGTTTCTAAATCCACCGGACCTGAACGAGTCGGTTTTCCCCAGGTCAGATTTTTATCCTTTTGTCCGAGTACGGCATATATATCATATTTTGCTCGTTCAAATTGTTCTGCCCATACACGATATGCCTCAACTTTTTGGTATTCATTCCAACCTGACCAGGCTAGCCAAATAAAGACAGCGAGTAAGGGTAACCAAAGTAATCCACGTTCCATGTTCTCGTTAATCTATAAATTCAAATACTCTATCATTGAATCGGGATTATTGCTCAACTCCTGACCAATTATCAGGACTTACACAGCCACACCCTATATATTGTTTAAGGTGCGTTACGCTAGGCTAACATACCCTAAAGATAAAGCCTTTTCGTAAGTCCTAATTATGTAACTTGCTTCTCAATGGCAGTGACTATTATGACCAATGACTAATGACGCTTAAAATCCCAAACCTCCTATCTTGGTGAGAGAACTAAATTCTCTGTGTAATCAGTGTCAATAAGCTCTCACCTCCCTACCCCTATCTCCCCAATAAATCCGTGAAATCAGTGTTTTGACCAATGACCAACACTTACTGCACTAAGTCTAACTCCTTTAATGCCTTTTCTAACGCGGCTGTTTCAAAGTTGAGCGTCAGCGCCCCATGGAAATTGGGTTTTACGGTAATGTCATCTATCGTATAAACATTGACAAAGCCAAATTGTCTCGCTTTAATCTTACTCTTGCGTGGAATCACATCCACATATTTTTTCAGATAACCTTTACTGACATTGACTGTCACATCAATCCGATGATAGTTCCCAACATTGACAAAGCCAAACATCTTGACATCGACTTGTGATTCTTCTTCATTTAGCTTCTCTTGTAATATAAATGCCCCTGTTTCCACCAATTCTTCCAGTTGATCTAGATCTGCCAAGTTTTTCTTATAGACTGCCAATAATTGAGCAATGGTGGCATCGTCCTGATTTTCAAGGACGAGTTCGAGATTCACGCCTAATTTTTCTTCTTTTACCGTTCCCTTCAGGAAGGCGATCGCGTTATTTTTGAGTCCCGTTTTATCCGGATTATTCCCTTGAGCATCTCGGTGGTTTTGTTTGCCGTTATCCAGTAAGTTAAATTTAACAAACAGTTGATCAATTCCTAAGATTTGCTTTTGAATCGCCACCAATAGCGTGGAACGAAGGTTAGACCGTAATTCGCCAATCGGATCAACTAACCACCACACTTTGCGAATGGGCGAAAATCGTGGTAAATGTTTGCCACGACGCCAGCAGTATTTTAACGTCTGGTAAGGTAGATAGCGATCCAAAACTGCCATCTGCCAGTAGGGAATTTGGATCAACAGTTTGCCTGATTCAAAGGTGACTTGATAGCGTAGATTGGATTCGACTTGAATCTCAACGTCATAAAGATGAAAAATACTGGTACGCTGACCGAGTACCCCGACATGAAAATCTCGGAGAAAATAGACAACGGCATCAAGTTGCTGTAAGATTTGTTTTTTGATGGGATTAAGCGGCAAGTTATCACCGAGGTTCAAGGAAACGTGATAGGCTTCCTCCAGGGGACAGACTTGGCTTGACGGAATCTGTCTGCGGTTCAATGACTCACTAACTGCCTGGTTTTGATGGTGTAAAGCATCAGCGGTGTGGCTGGTAAACTCTTCCAGAAAAGTGGTATGGGCGGGGTTGTTTGGGGAGAAAGGTTTGGTCATGATGCAAGATCCGTCAACAATGGTGTTATGATTCGTGTTGCTCAAGATTGAGTTTAGCGTAGCGGCGTGGCACAGCTACAATTGTTGGATAGATTTTACGGTTGGATGGGCGCACGGCGTCATTGGTATAAAGTTAAGGTTAAAAGCGTTCCTTGTGAGACGAAAGAATCTCGTCGAATCTCCTTTTAACCCCCCTTAGTC
>CAZNNK010000455.1:0-5892 GCA_964574085.1 uncultured Coleofasciculus sp. | reverse complement strand
TTACGCTAAATTATGGTCGCCCTAATTTTCTCTCATCACAATGAATTAGCCCTGCCCTAGCCCCCCTTTGAAAGGGGGGAAAAGAAAAAGGGGGAACAAGAAATTAATCAAAGTCCCCCGTTTGAAGGGAGATTTAGAAGGATCTCATCGCATCATCAAGTAAATTCAAAGTAAAACATAGGAAAAACGTATAGATAAACCGTTACCCGCAGGTTAGGCATAGCGCTTTTTCTTGCCATCGACTAAAATAGGGAAATTCCCAAACTAATCACTTAATCATTTAACTCAATGAATAAACCTTTAATCCCCTAAAAAATAGCTCAATTATCCCGATGGTAATACATGGTGTCAAAAGCGGAGTGGCAAAGATTTCTAGGAAAGTCAACTTGCAAACAGTTTTTGTCATACCCTTTGTCTTACAAATCGTCACAGCTGTTGGACTAACGGGGTGGCTATCCTTTCGCAATGGACAAGAAGCGGTGAATGAGGTGGCGACTCAACTGCGTCAAGAAATTACCGCACGTATTGAACAAAATCTACGAACTTATATCGCGACTCCTCATCAAATTAATCAAAGTAATGTTAATGCCATAAATCTAGACTTATTGACACTCAACAATTTACCACCATGGCAACGGTATTTATGGCGTCAAGTACAGCTACAAAAATCGATTGGCATTGTTTTAATTGGCAACGAACAAGGAGAACTTATTGGTGTGCAACGGCGTGATAATGGCAAGCTAGAGATTCGCGTCGCTGGAGAATCAACGAATAATGACTTTTACGTTTATTCTATAAATAATCAAGGCGATCGCGTTACACTCCTTAGCATTACAGAAAACTTTGATCCACGCCAGCGCCCTTGGTATAAAGCCGCCGTAGCCGCCGGAAAACCCGCCTGGAGTGAGATTTATACCCACTTTGTCGAAGAAACCCTGCAAATTGGTGCAGCACAACCGATTTATGATCAAAATGGTAATCTCTTGGGTGTCGTAACCAGCATTCTGCGTCTCTCCCAAGTCGGGGATTTTCTGGGGAGTTTGCAAATTGGCAAAACGGGACAAGCGTTTATCATGGAACGATCCGGATTATTAGTCGCCACCTCCACAACTGAAACCCCATTCCGCAACCAAAACCGCCAACTGAAACGATTTTTGGGTTCTGATAGTCGGAATTCCCTCACCCAAGCAACCGCTGAATATTTAACCAATCACTTTGGTAACTTACAGCAGATTCAACAGACTCAACAGTTAGAATTTCAACTCCATGGTAAACGGCAATTTTTGCAAGTGTTACCCCTGCGGGATGACTATGGCTTAGATTGGCTGATTGTGGTGGTGATTCCAGAAGCTGACTTTATGGAACAGATTGAAGCCAATACACGTTCCACTATTCTATTATGTCTGGGAGCATTAGTTGTCGCGATCGCGGCGGGAATTCTCACGGCTAAATGGGTGATTCAACCGATTCTCCGTTTAAATAGGGCGGCGAAAGCGTTAACCTTAGGTCAATGGGATTATCAAATAGAGGTTGAACGTGCCAATGAATTGGGAGAACTTGCCCACTCATTCACAACTATGGCGCAACAATTACAAACCTCCTTTGCTAGTTTAGAAGCTAAGAATCAAGAATTACAACGCCTCGATAAAATTAAAGATGAATTTTTAGCGAATACCTCTCACGAATTGCGGACTCCCTTAAATGGTATGATAGGCATTGCTGAGTCCTTAATTGACGGTGCAGCGGGTTCCTTGTCGGAATTACAACAGCAAAATTTAGCCATGATTGTCAGTAGTGGACATCGGCTGGCTAACTTAGTTAACGATATCCTCGACTTTTCCAAACTCCGCTATCAAACACTGGAATTGCAACTCAAACCTGTGAGTGTGCGAGAATTGGTGGAAGTGGTTCTTACCCTCAGCCAAACCCTAATTCGTGGCAAATCGTTACAACTCATTAACGCCATCCCCCCGGATTTACCCGCCGCCAACGCCGATGAAAATCGCTTACAACAGATTCTGCATAATTTAATTGGCAATGCGATTAAGTTTACGGATAAAGGGGTGATTGAGGTTTCGGCAAAAGTAGTTACCGCCGCAAAACCGGATGAATTGACAGAAACAAATTTGCAAAACTTACCCCAACAAATTCTGGCAATTACCATCTCTGACACCGGGATAGGTATCCCTGAAACTAAACGCGATCGCATCTTTGACTCCTTTGCCCAAGCAGACGGTTCCACGGCGAGAGAATACGGCGGTACAGGATTGGGATTAACGATTACTAAAAAGCTAGTCGAGTTGCATGGAGGTACTATCTGGGTAGAGTCTCAAGTCGGCGTAGGCTCTCAGTTTCATTTTACTCTACCTGTGGCGTATAAATCTCCGGTTAGTATCAATAAACGTTCCCCAATTAACCGTCGGATTAACTCAGAAACGGGAGAATTATCTGTGCTTCCGCTTCCATCTGATTCAGCCTCTGGCGGACATTCATTTACCATCGCCACAGCTAATAAACCGGGAACCCATCCCTTTAAAATTTTGATTGTTGATGATGAACCCGTGAATTTGCAGGTACTGGTTAACCATTTATCCTTGCAAAATTATGCCATCACCCAGGCGTCGAATGGTATTGAGGCATTAGCAACCATTGAAAACGGCTTTAAGCCTGATTTAATTTTACTCGATGTGATGATGCCCCGGATGACCGGTTATGAAGTTTGCCAAAAAATCCGCCAACAGTTTCCGGCTTTTTTCTAAATTACAGCATCCAGCGGATTATGCCATTCGTCGGATTGATCAGGTTCAAGTTAAGGGGAAATCAGAATTAGTGACGGTTTATGAAGTCTTTGATGCTGATCTGTTAGAGGAGAAAGCGAGTAAGTTGGCGACGTTGCAACTGTTTACTGAAGCATTATTTTATTATGATCAGCAACATTTTTCAGACGCTGTTCAACTCTTTCAGGCGGTGTTGCAGATTAACCCGACTGATCAAGTTGCCCAAATTTATTTGGAACGTTGTTTGAGAAAGAATTCGGTAGAGTTTTGAGGTGGAGATATTAAGTTGTAATCTAGTGGTGTGGCACACTTAATTTGATGAATTATTACGCCCGGAAACCGTAGGGGCGCAAAGCTTTGCGCCCAATTCAATGATCAAATCTATCCCACAATTTTAGCTTTGTCAGTCCAGTCGTGGCTCGGCACAGCTAAAATGATGGAATAGCTTGATAGCTTGTAGGTTGGGCGAAAGCCCCTACACTGATGGAAATTGCGTCACATGGGCTACGGCTTGCAGGGTGAGTTGACCTTCTGTCACCTCCAGATGATGCATCTGTAACGATATGCCTGGCATCTCAAAGTGGCTTAAGTGTAATATTTTACCTGCCTTGGCGACTAAGGCTTGAGTGAGTTCGGGTGAGAGTTCTTTTCCTTGGGCGTATTCTACGTTCTCTAGAACAACACTGCGCCCGTCATCACTGACTCTAGGAGTAGTGGTAAACGACACTCGTTGCGTTTCATCACTTTGACTCAGCCGCACATCAGCATCAAGACCAACTCGACCTTCGGCTAATAGGCGACAATGTACCTGGTTGACGTTGAGCGTTTGCGGCTTACCCTCAATCTGAACCTTGAGAGAACGAAGCTGAGTCCCTAACACATCGGAGTTGAAGGCGCGGTTAAGATCAGCTTGGGCAATGACAATCCAGGCTTTCCCGTCTGTGGGTTGGGTCAGTACAATATTGCCCGTTAAAGCTTTGAAGGGAGCAACCGCAATGGTTTCTAGCCGAATCACCATCTCTTGTAGACGGATATCCTGTTCCATGATTAATCCCTCACCGTAAATCGCTAGGGATTCTAACTGACCCTTAGCTAACAGGGAGGGGTCTGTTTTGACTCGCACATCGAGTTTTCTGGCATCATCGAGTTGGCTGGACAGCGCCAACGTCGCAATTCGGTTAAGAGTTTCTTCTCCAAGGCGGTCTAGGGTTAGCACGCGATCGCTCCTTTATATCAGCCGTGTATTTTCTCATTATATTAAGAACTGTTAATTTGTGGATCTACTCTGAGTTAGAAACCCAGAAAATTGAGCGATCGCGCTGGGATAGGTTAAATTCAGAAAGCGTTGTGCCGGATAGGTTGCCAGCATCGATCAACTGGCTCAAACCCCAGTCGCTAGCCCACCCAAAAATGCATGGAAAAAGAACAACTCAAAAACCTTGACCAGCTTGGAATTCAATTTGTCCGCATTCTCTGGTGCGACAATGCCAATATTATCCGGGGCAAGGCAGTCCATCGGAAAGCCTTATCCGAATACCTCAGCCATGGTGTGGGTATTTCGGCGGCGCAACAAGCCGTTCCGGTTATGTATGATGCGCCTGTGGCGGGAAGTGGGTTTGGACCGGTGGGTGAAATCCGTCTCGTGCCAGACTGGAGTACGCTGAACCCTTTACCCTATTGCCCAGGTCATGCCCGTGTTATGGGTGATATGATCCTCAATGGTGTGCCTTGGAGTCTCTGTCCCCGTCATTTTCTCAAACGTATGGTTGGGGAGGCGAACCAAGAGGGGTTAGAGGTAATTGCCGCTTTTGAGAATGAGTTCTATCTCTTGCAGCGAACGGCTGAGGGCATTGCACCTGCGGATGAAACCGTATTTGCCTCGACGATGGCGATGGATTTGCATCAAGGGATCATTGATCAGATGGCGGAAGCGTTAATCGAGCAGGGAATGCTGGTTGAGCAATATTATCCCGAATCCGGTTCCGGTCAACAGGAAATCTCCATCCTCTACACCAACGCCCTCAGTGCGGCAGATCAACAGATTGCCTACCGGGAAACGATTAAAGCGATCGCACTCCAACATTATCGTATCGCCTCATTCTTACCGAAAATCTTTACTAATCAAGCAGGTAGCGGTTGTCACTTGCATCTGAGTCTGTGGCGAGAGGGGGAAAATCTCATTCCTCATCCAGAAGGGAATGGCGAACTGTCCGATATTGCGCGTCACTTTATCGCCGGAATTCTACACCACCTACCCGCTTTGATGGCACTGACCACACCCACGACCAATTCTTACCGCCGCCTGTTACCCCAGTGTTGGAGTGGGGCATTCCGGTGTTGGGGATGGGATAATCGGGAAGCGGCTGTGCGCGTTCCTACGCATCCTGAACCCCCAAGTCCCTCTCATTTTGAATTCAAAACCGTGGATGCTACAGCGAATCCCTACTTAGCATTAGGGGCAACGATTGCAGCAGGACTTGATGGTATCCGCCAAGGCTTAGAACTGGCAACGCCTGTATCGGTAGACCCCGGTACGATGACGGACGCCGAACGCCAAGGGGCTAAGATTGAGCGATTGCCCAGTACCTTAGCCGAGTCGATAGAACAGCTTAGACATGACTCGGTACTCCTCGACGCCTTGGGTGAGGATTTGGCTCATGTTTATTTGGCAGTCCGACAAGCCGAATGGGAGGCGATGCAGGATTTTGATTTAGACGCCGAAGTCAAACTTTTATTAGAGCGATATTAGACATGTAGAGGCGTAGCATGCTACGTCTCTACAACATGTATTTGTGTCTATCCAGTACCTGTTCAGGATTTATTCAGAAACGCCTGAATTTGACCAATAGCCGCTGCACCAATATTGAACAAAGCCCAGCCTGCGGCTAAGAGGATAGGCAACAAGACAATGAGTAACCGCCAATCCATAGTTTCACCTACCTCGCTTAATGCTTAAATTTATGTGAAGGATTCTCATATATAGTTTTAACCAAATTATGCCCCCAAAAGTCAATAGGTGACAGGTTTTTTTCAGAGCCTATCGGCTTCTACGTATCCCTACCCCCCCTGACAGGACTTTGCTGGCGAATGTTACAAAAGAGCGTGAAATCCAATA
>CAZNNK010000454.1:0-5901 GCA_964574085.1 uncultured Coleofasciculus sp. | reverse complement strand
CGGCGAAGGCTGGTCAATCTGTGGTGAAGTTCAACCCGATCATGAATACCAGAGCAAGCTCTTGTTGTGATAGCCACATTGAAAAATTTTGATCGGTACGAATTCACAGCCTGCTTGTGGGGGTTTCTCCACCCAGAGTGTAACCCAGCTATTAAGATTAAGAGAGAGGGGTTATTGTATAGTCCTCACCATAAAAAGCCGCAAGCACCATCACTGAACGGAACCCCCCAGGAAGCCTACAGGCTCTCCCGTCGGGTCAGTGCCAAAGTTGGTCACAAAATTGTAACATAGAAGTCTGTGCCATTATCCGCATTAATGCTTATGATGATTGAATGGGGGAAGACCAAATTGAAGGTCGGCAATTCGGTCGTTTCTTCTTGATCAGTTAAAGAAAGATGATTAAGCAGTTTGCTAATGTAAGAAAGCATAGACACAGTTTTGTGAAGTAACTGCACTATCTATCCCTATTTTTCGATGTTCAATGCCTGCAAAATCCAATCAAAACCATCTGTTAATTATTGAAGACGAAAAAGGGCGCAAGGAATATACCTTGGAGGAACCCGTCTATTCCATAGGCAGAGATCCGGATGTAGATATTCGTCTGTTTTCACAATTTGTATCTCGCCGACATGCGACCTTAGTGCGGCGAGAACGGGAAGACGGCAGTTTCTACTACCGCATTGTCGATGGTAACCTCTTTGGTAAAGCCAGCGCCAACGGACTGGTAATTAACGGTCATAAACTTCAAGCTCACGATCTTGAAGATGAGGACGAAGTCGTCTTCGGTCCTCAAGTTAGTGCCAAATATTACATACTCAAGCGAGACTCTGTTCCCACTGGACCTCCCGATGAGTTTGACATCACCCTGATTAGCCCAAATATGATGGGGGGAGATTCAGAGGACTGGACACCCTGATGATTAGCCCAGCTATGATCAGGGAGTTCCAGAGGATTGAAATCAGAGATTAAAACCAGAGGATGTCAACCAGCAACACTCTCTAAGAGTTGCCAATGGCGGTTTTGGGCAACCGCCTCTTGAACTTCATAAAATTTATCGTGGCAGTGGTTATCGACCTGTAAGGGTAACTCTTCATTTTTGATCACGAAATTCATGCGAATTTCCTGATCGGTAGCCATCGATTTGTCAATCAAGACTTCCACTGTCACGAGTTTGGCGAAGGCAACATGACCGGGGATCTCCCGTGCCATGATATAGTCTCCCGTGTCATAAATAATGTCGAAATCGCAGGATTGTAAAACCTCAATCAATGATGGTTGAAGGTGATCGGGAGAAACTGCAACCGTAAATGAACAAGTGTAGCGAGCCATATTTAACCCTTGGCGTCAGATAGCTAGATCATTACATAAGATCTATCCAAAGCTACCCACAAGTGGGCATCTGGAGGTACTTACTTCCTGCTTCACTCTGGCGGTGATGGCACTGAACCAGTCCACAGGCTAACACCACCTGTACGGGCTTGGTAACCAAGCTCCTATGGCGGCTATAAGCGAGTTACCTACCTAGCGGCTTTGGCTGGATAGGTATACCAATAAAGTATACATACTCTTGAGAGTAGATTCCATCGGGATAAACATCCACCCATCCTTTTCCTTTACTTCTGTTCTCCTTCACTTCGGAAAGAGGAGATGATTTTGGGTAACAATGGGTAGAGGTGTGATCCGATGAGGGGTGGAGAAGGGGAAATGCTGATTGTGTTTGAAGGTGTCGAAGGCAGTGGCAAAACCACCCAAATCCAGCGATCGCGTGATTGGTTCCTCAGTAGTGGTGTACTCGACAAGCTGGACAATGGCGCCAAACCGCCACCTGTCATCGTTACCCGAGAACCCGGAGGAACCCCCCTCGGTGTCAAACTACGTCAACTTTTGCTCCAAGAAAACTCCTCATCCCTACAACATCGCACTGAACTCCTCCTCTATGCTGCTGATCGATCGCAGCATGTTGAAGAATTGTTACAGCCTCAGCTTAACGCCGGGGCGATTATTTTGTGCGATCGCTACACGGATTCAACGATTGCCTATCAGGGGTATGGACGAGGGATTGACCTCACCCTAATTGAACAAATCAACCACATCGCCACAGGAGGGCTAGAAAGCGATTTAACCTTGTGGTTAGATGTTGATGTCACAATAGGCTTACAACGGGCAAGAGAACGGGGCGTCGCCGATCGCATGGAACAAGCCGAGTTAGCTTTTCACCAGCGAGTCCAACAAGGGTTTGCCCAGTTAGCCTCCCAGCATCCCCAGCGAATTGTCCGAATTGACGCCAATCAAAGCCCTGACGCCGTACAACGAGACATTCAGGCTGTGTTACGTCAACGGATTCAGCAGAAATATGTCATGGATGTTTGACAACGGACGTAGCTTGCTTCTTGCTGCACCAGTATGACGAATGACGAATGACAAATGACCATAGTCGGACAAAAACAAGCGATCGCACTCTTAGAAGGGGCAATGACAGCCAACCGCATCGCCCCTGCTTATCTGTTTGTCGGTTCTCCTGGAGTCGGGCGGGCTTTAGTCGCCCGTTGGTTCATTGAACGGTTATTTTGTCAAGATATTCCACCCCAGAAGCAACCCTTACTCAAGAAACGTCTCCAGCAGGGAAACCACCCGGATCTCCTCTGGGTTGAACCCACCTATCTGCACAATGGCATTCGCCTATCCGCCAAAGAAGCCGCAGAAAAAGGACTCAAGCGCAAAGCCCCCCCCCAAATCCGCCTGGAACAAATTCGCGAAATTAGCCAGTTTTTAGGACGTTCTCCCCTGGAAGCCTCTCGTCAAATTGTGGTACTGGAACAGACGGAAACCATGGCAGAATCCGCCGCCAATGGCTTGCTCAAGACGCTAGAAGAACCCGGAAACGCCACATTAATCTTAATCGCTCCCAGTCCCGATGCCTTATTACCCACCTTAGTGTCTCGTTGTCAACGGATTCCCTTTTCCCGATTGGCACAAGACGACATGGCACAGGTGCTACAGCAAACGGGTTATCAGCAGATTCTCCAAGAACCCTCCGTATTAGCCATTGCTCAAGGGAGTCCCGGAGAAGCGATCGCGGCGTTTGAACAACTGCAAGCCATTCCCCCAGAATTACTGGCAAAGCTGAACCAATTGCCCAACTCCTCCCGCATGGCGCTAGAACTGGCTAAGGAAATTGATAAAACCCTTGATCCCCAAGCCCAATTGTGGTTAGTTGACTATTTACAGCATCGGTATTGGCAACACCAACCCCATACCCAGATCATTCAACAATTAGAACAAGCCCGAACCTACTTACTTGGCTATGCTCAACCTCGATTGGTTTGGGAAGTGACGCTCTTAGAATTAAAGCGTTGATATGTGTAACTAGTGCAACGCGGCAGAAATAACTAACCAGTTAACAAGCTCCCTAAAAGCAGCATACCTTATGTTCCTCATAGCCTTCTGCCCTGGAGCCTTCGGACTTCTGCCTTCTTGTACTAGGGTCTGCTACAGGGAGTTTTATGGTGAGGGGAGGGAACTCTTAACAGTTTCAACCCCCTGTTGGGGGAGGATTTTGCGATTAGCGAGAGCTAGTACCGAAGGTAATCGCGGAGGTGAAAATCCAAGGATTTTGAGCGTCAGGGCGTAAAAACGAAAGCACTTGTTGGGTGTAAAAATGGCTTGAAACCATTGTATAGTATAGCTTTTCCATTAATTCAGCCAGCCCTAACTACAGTTAGCGCCTACAAGCAGGAGAGACGTTCTAGCCGCTCAAGTCCTGTGCCAAAAATGGATAAATAACTCTGTTGGATACGAAAATAGTATTTTTATATTTAAATCAAACGAAACCCGTATATTCCTGATTATTGTAGTAAGATTTATTGTTATCAATATTGTTTATTTTATATATGTTTTCAGCAAAAAGCTCCACTCATGGTCGTATAGGCGAATTAAATCTTTCACAAATAGATATAAAAATCTCTACGCCACATCTGTTCCCGGTTGTCAGCCTAATGACAGGCACAACAGCTAAGGGGGGAGGTTTGTGGAAGTATTTACTCCAAGCCAACAAATCACAGGGTCTGATGCGCCGTAACCTGCCCATGATGTCTCAAGTGCTTCATTTTTTGGACTTCATTCGCGATCGACCCCACGAGTTAGAAAAGTGGCGAAAACGAGGAATAAAACAACGTTATAACCAGGAGGTTTCACCCTCTCTAAACTATACAGCTCCTCTATTTCTAGATTCGGGTGGTTTTAAGCTGCTTTGGAATAAAAGCGTAAATCTATTAGCCTATGGTTTATCAATCGACGATCAAAAAGGATTTCATGTGATTCTGGACTTACAGAAGGATTTAGGGGGAGATATTGTTGCCACACTAGACTACCCTTTACCGCCGGGATTAGCGCGGATCGAGGCGGAGGAGCGCATGCATAAAAGTATCAATAATGCGGTAAATGCTGCCTTGTATCTACGGGATAATGTAGATTATCAACCCTTTCTTTATGTTGCCGCTCACGGTCAAGACCGAGATAGTATGGGCAGGTATGTTCAACGGGTTTTTCAGAGATTTGAATCTCCAGAATTGAAAGATTACCCATTCGGTTTAGCTGTCGGGTCATTAGTGCCTCTGCGAGGAGGTCATAAATATTCAGCAATTGTTAATCTTCTCTTAGGTTGCATCGAAAGTATTCCGAAAAAGCGGCGCCATGAAATTCCGATCCACGTTTTTGGGGTAACGGGCAATATTGTACCCATTCTCGCTTATCTGGGAGTGGATAGCTTTGACTCTAGTACTTATGTTCAAGAAACTCGAAGTCTGAGCTACATTGATCCTAGAACTGGGCGCTTCTTGCCAGTGCTAGAGATGGAACAGTTAATTTGTGATTGCCCTGTGTGTCAGCAAGTAAAGTGCAAGAATATAAATCTTGAGGAGATACAAGAAGCATTGACATCTGAAATTCGCGGTCGTCCTCAGCCGAGTGGTCGCTACAAAAGCGAATATTATGGATATATTGCATTGCACAATTTGGAGATGGATTTCCGAATTGTCGAACAAACTAAGAAAGCGATAGAAGCCGATACCTTGCAAGAGTATCTCATCGAGCATACAGAGAAGTTTTCTCAACTGCGACCTGTCTTGGATGCGATCGCGCAAGAAGATGAGAGTTTGCGCGTCAGGTTATCCCGCACCCTAGTCTCGATGCCTCAAAAGTCTAAACCTAAACGAGATGAACGGATTGTGTCTCTGAACTACACGCCAGATGACTTCGATATTCTGAAAAATGGTTATCAGCCGCCTCAAGACAAGCGGGTGTTACTGATTATCCCTTGTTCAGGTGGCAAGCCCTATTCTACATCCCGTTCCCATCGTTTGATTGCTGAACGCCTTGAACAAGGTTTGGGTGAGAAGACGAAACTGATTCAAAAAGTGACACTTTCTGGACTCTATGGTATTGTCCCCGAAGACTACGAGCTGGAAGACGCGATTCTAGGTTATGACTTTCGCTTAGAGCGTTTCAATAGGGAGCAGATTACCTTGGTGACCAATCGTCTAGTGACGTTCTTGGAACGGTACAGCAAATACGATGCTTATATCGGTTATGCTACCAGTAGTGCCTATCGTACTGTATTAGAGCAGGCAGCTAAAAAGGTTTCCTGTTTGCAGGTGCTTCCGGTTAAGCCCAAGACTCGCCGACTGACGGAGTTTTTCCGCCGGGAAAATATAGCTGAGTTAGTGGAACGGGTTAGCGCTATCTTGGATGGTGGGGAATAATCAAATCTAGACTTCACACCTGAGTGATCTATGTCTTATCGTGATCTTCGTCTTCTGCTTGAGAGTCTCTTTGCTAGGTTGAATGCGGCAAATGCTGTTCCCCATCCAGATGAGATTTGGGCAGACTACGATCAAGACATTT
>CAZNNK010000453.1:3229-5906 GCA_964574085.1 uncultured Coleofasciculus sp. | reverse complement strand
CTGCGTACCTCTGCGTTAACCTCTGCGTCCTCTGCGTTTAAAAAATTACCATGATCAGGAACCTTACCCTAAAAAATAAGTCAATTTTACTCATAATCATCTTATTATGGCAGGCATATTTCCATGTTAAATTATCGCTGGCAATCCAAACTAGCCGTCCTGATGGCACTAGGCATAACCACAACAGCCTCACTTCCCATCCTCATCGCCATACCAGCGACAGCAAAACCCCAACCTGATCGTATTGGGCAACTGTTTCCCTCACAACCCACTCCAGTCACCCCTCGTTCTACCCAGGTCAGTGTACCATCGGGAACAGTCATTGCGGTTAAATCTGAGGAAGCGGAAAAAATAGTCGTTACCCCCGATGAAACCGCCCCCGTAACCCTAACCGTTACCCAGGCAATTCGTTCCTCCGCCGGAACCATTTTAATTCCCGCCGGAAGTCAAATCGAGGGAGAATTACGTCCCGTAGAAGGCGGAACTCAGTTTATCGCCAAACAGCTAATCCTGAAAACCAGTAATCGCCAATTACCGATTGAAGCCACATCTGCGGTAATTACTGAAACCGAAACAATTGATAGCGGAACCGATGTGAGTAATATTCTCAAAAATGCCGCCATTGGTGCAGCCGCAGCTGGGATTTTGTCAGAACTATTCGGCGATATTGATTTAATTGAAGTTTTAGTCGGTGCTGGATTAGGCGCATTAGGCGGATTACTTTTAGGTGGAGGCGAACAAGCTGAAGTTTTCGTGATTTACCCGGAAACCGATTTAGACTTAACCTTAGATAGCGAGTTAGTTCTTAGATGAAGGCAGAAGGTTCCAAGGCAAAGGGCAGAATGGAAATCCGCCTTTATGACCCCCTTTTGCCACGGCGATTGAAATCGCTGCTACACAAACAAAGTCCGCCTGCGCGGACTGGGTTATAACGAGGGTAGCTAACCCAGATAGCCGCCCTCCCCCAAGGTTCATCCAGAAATAAAACCAAATTTTATAACTCTAACTAACCTGGAGGTGGGCAAGAAGCAAAAACGATAACATAAGCACTTCAGGGTTTATAATTCTTGCCCACCCTACATAAAACAACCGACGAAGGACAAAGGACGAATGACAAATTCATCCCCAAAACAAAGCCGAAAACACACAAGCCATAATTAATCCCGTCGCATCTGCCAATAAAGCCGCCACCAGTGCATAACGGATGCGAGTAATGCCAACAGCGCCAAAATAAACCGCCAACACATAAAACGTTGTTTCCGTACTCCCCATCATCGTCGAAGCCAAAAACGCACTATAGGAATCCGGCGCCCTTTCCACGATTTCACTCATAATCCCAAACGCCCCTCCCCCAGACAGAGGACGGATTAACGCCATTGGTAAGACTTCGGCAGGCATTCCAATTAAACTCGTAATCGGATTTAATAGAGTCGAAAGCGCCTCCATCGCCCCCGACGCCCGAAACATACCAATTGCCACTAAAATAGCGACGAGAAACGGAATAATCCGAATCGCAATCTCGAACCCCTGCACCGCCCCTTCCGTCACCGCTTCATACACTTTCACCCCGCGTCCAACCCCATAGGCGATAATCAATAAGATTAATGTCGGAATCAGCCAATAGGAAATAAAATCCTGGTCAAAGAAATTCCCTAACCCTTGGTTGATGATTACTCCATAAACCATGGAAAAGAGAAATCCAGCAATAAACCCCCAGGCGATAATTTGAGAAATTCGACCTGCTGGATACAATAAATGGGAAAAATCCGGTTCTTCAACGGGTTTAATGTCATCCTCCGTTTGCAGCACTGTTTCTTGTCCTGAACTATCAGCGATAGTCGTATCCGATACTTGACTCCTTTTTCGTAAAAATAACGCCACTAACACCCCAACCAGCGTCGAACAAGTCGTAGACAAAAATGTCGGTAGCCAAATGGCAGCAGGATCACTACTATTTGCCGCCGCCCGTACACCAATGACACCCAGAGGGAATAGGGCGACACTCGATGTATTAATTGCCAGAAACAGACACATCCCATCCGTTGCGGTTCCCGGAAACGGATTCAACTTATTCAACTCCACCATCGCCTTAATGCCAAACGGAGTCGCCGCATTCCCCAACCCCAGCATATTGGCAGAAATATTCAGAATCATCGCCCCCATCGCCGGATGGGTAGGGGGTACATCAGGAAAAAGTTTCACCATCAAGGGTTTGAGCAGAGTCGCCAGATTATACATCAGCCCACCTGCTTCCAAAACCCGCACTAATCCTAGCCAAAGCGCCATGACCCCAATCAAACCAATGGCTAACTCGACAGCCGTTTTAGCGGATTCAAAACTGGCGTCAGTAATGGCTTGCATCTTGTCGGTATACCCGGCAAATAGGATAGCGACAGCAATAAAGCCGACAAAAACAATGTTGATAGCGCTGGGCTTCCTCGATGGTTGGGAGGACATACTTGATAACCGTAAATAGACAAACTCATAGAATAACGGCAAAAGACCGAGGGCAAAAGCCCTCAGTCTTTAATAATCAGTTCTAGATGCCTGTCGGCTACCAGCAGTTCAGTCAGTTCGTAGGGATACGAAGCGTTTTCGTTAGAAGGAGTCAGGTATCGCTGTGTGAACTACATCAAGCCGAGTTGTTGGAGAATGCCTTGCCCGGTGAGTAATTCGG
>CAZNNK010000453.1:0-3129 GCA_964574085.1 uncultured Coleofasciculus sp. | reverse complement strand
TGGCGATACCAATGACGAAGCCCAGCATCGCTAAGCGACCATTCCAGGTTTCAGCAAAGGAGGTAAAGCCAAACTTGGTTTCTTGTTCTTGCATAATTTTTCCCTCTCAATACCTTTGGTGTGCGTTTTTACCTTGTCCAATGACCCGTCTCGACGGATTACATCAAGCCGATTTGCTGGAGAATGCCCTGCCCGGTGAGCAATTCGGTGGCGATACCAATGACGAAGCCCAGCATCGCTAAGCGACCATTCCAGGTTTCAGCGAAGGAGGTAAAGCCAAATTTGGTTTCTTGTTCTTGCATGAGTGGTGTCTCCTGTATCTGTCTCTGTAATAAAATTTAACTTAATTTTTCTAAAGCTGCAACATTTCTTTAGATTCATGAGCCACGCAATATGATATGTAGATGATTGGTGCTGCTGATCCTAGACGTGCCACGGCACGTCTAGGATCAGGGGAAAACTGTTTGGCTCTATTGAGCGTTCTGGAACCACTCCGTTACCCCATCCGCGATCGCACGGGCTAATCTCTGTTGTTGTTGCGGATTCGTAATCCACTCAAATTCCTCGGGATTAATCATAAATCCCAGTTCTAATAACACTGATGGCGCCGTATGAGGGCGAGTCAGTGCCAGATTATGCCAAAACACCCCATAAGCCGGACGATCTAACTGGTTCACCAGATAATCCTGCAAAAAGACCGCCAAACTATGCGCTTGGGGATGATACCAAAACATACCAACCCCTTTGGTATTCATCGCATCACCTGCATCCGGGAGGGCGTTGTAATGAATCGAAAGCGCGATCGCAGGTTTAATCTGGTTAATCATGGTTACGCGATCGCCCAACGACACCGCTCGATCTGTTTCCCGCGTCATGTATACCGTTGCACCCTTTTCCTGAAGTTGATCGCGCAGTAACTTCGACACAATCAAATTCACATCTTTTTCCGGATAACCCGTTGGTCCCCTCGCCCCTAATTCTGCCCCCCCGTGTCCTGGATCAAGGAGGATTTTAATTCCGTTTAGTGGTTGTAAAGCATTGTCAGAATTGGGTGCTACGTTTTGAGTGCGAACAGTTGGCGGATGGCGCAAGGTGAGAATCAGATTAGTTTGGTCATATCTCAGGTCATACCCCCATTGTTGATCAACTTTCAAGTTAAACGTATAGTTCACCTGAGTTGGCGTCACTTGTTGCCAATCTAAGCGTTTAATTAAGGGGTCATCATCCAAGCGGATCACATCAGTTTGGGCGGTTGTGTTATGCAGCATTAACGTAAACGTGCGATCGCCTTGTTGAACCGTCACAGGTACAGGTGTATTTAAGGGAAACACCACCTCTGTCGCCCCTGGAATCTGACGGGCGCGGATACTACGAATCAAGGCTGTCGGCGGAACTGTATTCGGAACAATACGCACTTCTTCGGCTTTAATCCAAGCCCCATAATCTAAACGTACCCATTCCCCTTCACGCCCCGTAACCGTCGCCCTGACGCCTTTGGGTAAGGGGGTGAGGCGAGAATAGGTGGTACTTGGTCCAGTTCGGGCTACACCTGCATCCACGATTACCTCAGCCACCTCTAATTCAACCGGGTTGAGAATTGAAATCTGTCCAGGTGCAGCTTGACTTATGGTTCTCCCATTCAAGGTTAGCTGATATTCTGGTTGTCCTAAATTTGCCGCGTTTTCTGTAGTTGCACAGCCTTGATAGTCACCCCTCGTTGATTGAATACCAACTTGATTTTGGGCAATTAATACAGCGGAATTGGGCGGTAACGGGACATCCTGGGATTGAGCCATCAGGGGAATCGCTTGATTTGCCAGGTTCACGGTAACGGTTGCATTTGGCGGCGCGATCGCACGAAAACAGATTAGTTCTCCAGGTAATCGGGCAATATCCACGTTTGGGGTTAGGGACTCCTTGGCAAAACTTAACCCAGTTGGCACGTTTGGAGTCGGATCAACGCGAGTTACATTAATCTGAATGGTCTGATTTTGATAGCGCAAAGTAAAGCGATTTTTGCCCAATTCCAAGGGAAAACTTGGCGCAAAATGTCCAGCCGGACTGCGGGGGATAACTTGACCATTGACCCGCACCTCTCCTGCGGGTGGTGCTGTTCCAATTAGGAAAATTTGTTCCGCCGTGGTTTGATGATTGTCAGACGGATACGTCAGGAAAAGAGGTTGTTCCGCCCAAGCTGGAGATGCAATAACTGATGCTAATACAGCTAATCCTAGGATGGTTTTCATTTAGATAGATAAAGAAAAATAAACTTTTGTAAATGTAGGCGGACAATTTGTTACCTTGCCTGTCGGCAGCGATAGCGAGTCGTCTAGCTTGGAAATAGGGATGAACGTTAAGTGGTAGAGGGGGTGGAGACATGGTCAGGTATAGTTTATAGTGCTGCGGCAGAAAAGCAACACGGAAAAAGCGTCAGGCTTTCGGGGTGGACATTCCAGACGAGAGGGAATGTTTAACGTAAAAGATAAAAGCATCCCCAAAAACCAATTAGGCATCGTGCAGACGAGATGTCAATGGGGACAATAGAGAAAGGATGTTCCAGAGGAAACGAGTAGCGTCTGATATCAGGCGAAGCGAAGTTCCATTGGTGTGGGTGTACGCAGTGGGTGAGAACAATTTCAATAACCTGTCAGGGAAAGATTACTTTATAAGTGTACTGAGGGCATCATACTCTAGCCTGACTCCCAACAATCTTAAGAGACTGTGGCACAATTAACGGGGTGCATCTTGAAAAGTCTGAGTACTTAAAAATTCTATGGCTAAATTTGTCTTTGTAACAGGTGGGGTTGTATCTAGCATCGGTAAAGGTATCGTTGCTGCCAGCTTAGGACGATTGCTCAAATCACGGGATTATTCGGTGTCGATTCTTAAGCTAGACCCCTATATTAACGTCGATCCAGGAACTATGAGTCCCTTTCAACATGGGGAAGTCTTTGTCACAGCAGATGGGGCGGAGACGGATTTAGACTTGGGACATTATGAGCGGTTTACGGATACGCTGATGTCCCGCCTCAATAGTGTCACCACCGGATCAATCTATCAGGCGGTGCTGAATAAAGAACGTCGCGGCGACTACATGGGGGGAACAGTGCAGGTGATTCCCCATATTAC
>CAZNNK010000452.1:0-5907 GCA_964574085.1 uncultured Coleofasciculus sp. | reverse complement strand
CCCTACAATTGTCCCTAAACCCGCCCCTACAATTGTCCCTAAACCCGCCCCTACATTAGGCTTCCCCTGCTCCCAGACCTGCCATAACCCGTCGCCGCAACACCTATCAATCCACCTATCACCAAATGCGAAAACAAATGTTTGAGCAAATGCCCAACTCAGAATCAGAAATTATCTTCATCGGCGATAGTCTCACCGATCAAGGCGAATGGTCAGAACTCCTAGGAAAGGCTGATATCCGTAATCGCGGCATATCGGGAGACACCACCGATGGCGTCCTTAATCGCCTCGATGAAATCACCGCCTCCCAGCCCCAAAAGCTCTTTCTAATGATTGGCGCCAATGACTTATGGAATGAAAATAAACCCGCCAACAAAATCGCCAAAAACTATCGCCTCATCCTAGAGCAAATTCAACAGCAAACCCCAGAAACCCAAGTCTTTATTCAAAGCCTATTACCCATGAATACCATCGACTATTCCATAAAAGTCAACAACTCCGATATTATTGCCGTCAACCGCCACCTTCAAGACCTCGCCAGCGAATTCTCCTATACTTACATTGATTTACATCAACACTTTACCAACGATCAGAAACAACTTGACCCAGTATATACGATTGACGGCGTACATTTAAACGGCAAAGGATACCTCAACTGGGCGAAAACTGTTTCCCCCTACGTCAACCAATAAGTACCTGAACAGAGAGACACCCCTAAATGAACAACCAAGCCACTCTCTATTTATTTTGTGGAAAAATGGCAGCCGGAAAATCAACCTTAGCCAAACAGCTAGCCAATGACCATAATGCCATTTTGCTAGTTGAAGATGACCTACTCTCCCAACTCTATCCCGAAGAAATTATTGACATTCCCAGTTATATTAAATACTCTTGGCGTCTCAAAATGGCTATTTCCGATCACATCTGTAATCTTCTCTTAAACGGTATCTCTGTTGTTCTAGATTTTCCCGCCAATACCCAAAATCAACGTCAGTGGTTACGTCAGCTTATCGAGAGAACTAATGCTACTCACGAGCTTCATTTTATCGATGCAACCAACAATCTGTGTAAACAACAGCTAAAGAAACGCAGCCAAGATAAACCAGATGGAGCCGCATTTACCAGCGATGCCGAATTTGAGGCGATAACAAAATACTTTCAGGCTCCAAAAGATACAGAACGATTCAATATTATCAGGTATGAACGTAGCTAATTATTACATCCAATCGATTGGAATGCTGAAGCAGATTCGTTGCTTCAAAACCTATTTGATACAGCAAATTTCAGGTTGATGAGGTAAAGTCTCTAAGCAAAATCCCCGACTTCTTCAAGAAGTTGGGGATCTATCTGTGTACCCCGCTAACTTGAAAAGCGCTGTAAAGTCAACCCCCAAAAGATAGATATCCGTCTCTTTTTTCTCCAACTTACGCATCAGAGCAAACATCTATCATTCGAGTCATGATTTCATTGCCTGGGAATTTCTAAGCTAAAAGATAGGTTTAATTCCAGAAAAAATTTAACCCATTGCCGAATTAACAAAGGTTTATATGCGAATTTCCACACCAAAACTCCTAACAGGTACAATACTAAGTGCTGTACTCTGTGTCGTTGCGGGGACTTCTGCGATCGCACGTCCCCTTGACGAACGTCCACTCACCCCCAATACTCCCAATACCACCGCAGCGGAACCCGTGCAACCCGAACCCGGGGAAGTTGTCAGCCGCGCCTCTAACTTTGCCACGATTGAAATGGACAATGGTGAACGGAAAACAATTCCCGTTGCGCGTTGGAAACTGCATCAATTAGAACCCGGAACCGAAGTATGGGTGGCTTATGATCGAATTGTCGCCATTGATTCTCAGGATAAGTAGGAGGAAATTTTGTCTCCCAGCTTCCCCAGCTCCCAGACGTGCCATGGCACGTCTCTACATTGCTTCCCCAGCTCTCTAACCCCACCACAAAACTTATTCAGCAGCCCCTAGTTAGGTTGACAACTCAGGGCAGCTTTAGGATAAGCAATCCGCTGATGATTGCACTGTTGCCAAACTTTGACAAAGACTTCGGCGACAGTCGATAATTCTTCTTTCGTTAACCCAGAATCAACTAACTGATTATCTTGCCACCGGGCTTTGAGGATTTTCTTCACCGTAATCAAAGCCGTGTCCGGCGTAACATCCTTAAGCGATCGCAGCGCCGCTTCACAAGCATCGGCTAACATGACAATCCCTGTTTCTCGCGACTGAGGAATCGGTCCATCATAGCGAAAGTCTGCCTCGTTCACGGACTCTTCCCCTTTTTCCTGAGCGCGTTGTTTGGCTTGAAAGTAAAAATAGGAAATCAGCAGTTTGCCTTGGTGTTCGGGAATAAAATCCCGAATTGCTTTCGGTAACTGATGCTTACGAGCCATAACTAACCCTTCAGAGACATGCTTTTTAATAATCGCAGCACTCTTCCAGGGGTCGTTAATTTGATCATGCTTGTTGGGACCCCCCATTTGATTTTCGATGAATCCCAACGGATCATGCATTTTACCAATATCGTGATATAGGGTTCCTGCTCGTACCAGTTCCACATTACAGTGAAGTTCACGGGCGGCGGCTTCAGCTAAGGAGGCAACAAACAAGGTATGTTGAAATGTTCCCGGCGCTTCGGTGGCTAACCGTTTGAGCAACGAACGGTTCGGATTGGACAACTCCGCTAACCGAATTGGCGTCACCAAATCAAACAAGCGTTCTAAATAAGGGGAGAGTCCCAGCGCCACAATACTCCAGGCTAACCCCGATACCCCATAAAGCGCCGCACCCGGTAGCACTGCATACCAAATTGTGCCAGCACTGGCACTCATAATCAGATTTAGGACGAGATTAACACTGCCCTGGGTCAAGCCCACCGCCCCGCCTAACAACGCCAATTCCTCGCGCGATCGCATCCGTCCCGCCAGCAACGCCCCGACTAAACCCCCGGTACCCCCCGCGATTAAAAATTCCCAGCTTACCTCCATGCTAAACGTCACCAACCCGGTCAACAGCGTCACCACCGTTGCCCCCAAGCTTAACCCATAGAAACTCCCCACTAACAACCCGATCGCGGGCAGGCTATTATATTGCCCCCCCAAGAGTGCCAAGACGGGTGTACTTAAACTCAACAGCAGCACCAAAATATGATCTCGTCGCCGTAGAGGGGGATGAACTCGACGTTCTACCAACCAAAAAATACCCACCGCCCCGGTGACCAAACCGCCAAATCCAATCAACCCGATCCAGTTAATTTCACGACGACTCAAGCCATAATGATCCAGCAGCACAAAATCCGCCTGGGTAATTTCTTCCCCCGCTTCCACAATCACGTCTCCTTTTTGAGCCGTCACCATCACAGGCTCTACTGATCGAGCCGCTTGTTCTGCCCTGCGTTTGGTTTGTTCAGTGTCTTCAATTAGATTAGGTGTTAAGTTATGGCTCAGGAGTTCAACCGCTAAGGGTTGCGCCTCAGCCGGAATCAACGTACTCACCTGCACCGTTACCGCATTTTCTAATAGATCCGGCGGCAGTCCCGGTGGAATCCCTTGGGTGAGAATGTGGCGAGTGACGCCCTCAATTCCCTGGCGAGTTTTCTGCCAAGTTGAATCAGACAGATCCAGTACGGACACATCGTAGGCAGGCATTGAGTCCGGGGTTCCAGTTGATGACAATTGAGCCGATGCCTTTTGGTATCCCTGACGGGCTTTACTGGCTGTCTGGATTAACTCAGAGAAGGCTTCGGCAGACGCTAATTGACGGTAACTCTGCAATTCGCTCACTGCTTGGGAAAACTCCCGCGTCAACGGAGCTTTTTCTCGGTTAGGGATCAACACTCCCGGCTCAAAGGGGTTGACTGGAGCATTGTCTTCGACGAAAGCCACAATCGCTTGCCATTCCCAGGCTTCACTCTGGCGCAGATACTGCTGGGTGGAGAGGGACAACACAGAGGTTGGAGCGAAAGGAAACGCACCACTGACTTGTCGCCATTGGTCTATTTTCTCCAATGATTCCTGTAGGTTTTGATTGATCTGTTGGTTCAGAGATTCGTCAATCTTTAAAACCGGGAACGATCCCGTCCGAGCCTCTTTGCGTTTTTCTTCTGTGGTTTTAGTATCCTCCACACTGGCATCAAAGCGAGCGCGGATGGTATAGGGGGCTTCTCTGCCAACATCCAGGGTGGGTTGATTGTAAAAGCGGTTTCCCATCACGCTGGTGAGGGAAACGACGGCTAAGACAAACATGATCGGCGAACGTCCTTGCCGCTTCCCGGAGGGGGGTGGATTGCCTTTTGTCCCCCAGAAGGGAAGAGTTTGTTTTGACCAATGACCTGGCTTTTTTTGCTCAGGGGAAAGATGACCATCCGATCCGACGAATGGAAGGATGGTACGAAATTGCTCAGATTTTTGCCGCAGGTGATTTAGTTGTTGCGTCAACGAGTGGAGCGTTTTCATAGCAGAAGAGTTGCCTATTTAGGTGAGCGGTGGCGGTGAAACCGCGAGGCAGACGGGTTGGGATTTGTGGTTAGTTCATGGGGTTTAAATTAGTTGGCTGTCATGTTTGAGTTTAGCTCTTTTTTGCTGACCAACCCTAACTGACCCACCCATACCTGATCAACGACGTTGAATGATATCCGGTGCAGCAATGGCTGCTTGTTTGTACTGACCATTGATTTGGTTTTGATCGTAAACCCCCAGCCACACGGCAAGTAATTGATCCGTTAATTGTCGCCTCTGGATGAATACTGGACGTTTTTGGGCAGCAACTCGCCAGCTTACTGGAATCCCGTTGATACCGTTATAAACACCCGCTAATGCTCCTGTCAAAGCTGCCGTAATTGGGGTTTGGTAACCGCTACCAACGGCACGGCTGACACAGAGACGAAAATCTTCGGGTGTATAGAGGAAACAATAAAAGGCTAAAGCGATCGCCATATCTGAAGCATCCTCCCTATTGCCTAAATTGTCTGGTGGACGTCGCAGTTGAGTGGTGGTGGTTTCTAAATCTGCCCCGGCTTCAATCAGGGTTTGAACCTGTTGTAATCGGTTCGTTAATACGGTTTGTTCTATCCCCAAGCCGCTGAGGATGTGGGGAATCAGGGTGTTTGGGTTAAGGGTGTCGGTGAGCGTCACAGCTATGGCGATCGCGATTGCCAATATCCCCGCCGAGCCATGGGTTTCAACCTGCCAAATTGTCGCCGCCTGAACTAGACTTTGCTGTAACCATTCTTGATTTTCGTGAAAAAAAAGCGCCAGATGCAGAGTTGACACGGCTACTTCACTGCTTTTTGCTGTCCCTTTCAATTCTAGAAGTGAGGGTTGAGTTTGGCGACAGCGAATGATCCAATCGTCTATAGTTAGCCTGCCTGTGTCAATTAAACTCTCAATTCCACAAGTGGCGATTTTACTCCAAGCTGAGAATTTAGGACTACCGAGGTTGGATTGGCTGGCGGCGAACTGAGGCGATTTCCTGCCAACTACATGACCGAATCCTGGATCACGGTGATAGCTGACCAGCTCACCGATCAAGCTACCTAGTAATGCTCCTTGAAATCGGCACAGAAGAGAATGCTGCATTACTTTGCCCTTGCCCCTGTTTTCAGGGTATGGACGAGAGCGAGGAGTCCCAAGCGATAACTTTCAGCGCCAAAACCGCTGATTTGACCCACAGCTACGGGGGCAATGAAGGAATGATGTCGAAACGGTTCCCGCTGATAGATATTACTCAGATGCACTTCCACCACAGGCAAGGCTACGGCAGCTAAGGCATCGCGCAGAGCTACGCTGGTATGAGTATAAGCACCAGCATTGATTAATATTCCATGATGTTCTGTTCTCGCGGCTTGGATGGCATCCACTAAAACCCCTTCATGGTTGGACTGTAACGTCTCAAT
>CAZNNK010000451.1:0-5909 GCA_964574085.1 uncultured Coleofasciculus sp. | reverse complement strand
TCTTGTCTCCACCCTAAAATAAAAAACCTACACCTGTTAGGCTCCCCCAGCTCCCTCATCTCCCCCAGCTCCCCCAGCTCCCTCATCTCCCCCATCTCCCCCAGCTCCCCCAGCTCCGTCGGGATTCCTTTAAAGGAATTTGTCAATAATGAAACTATACAGGTTAACATTAACCCCGTACAATGGATCATCTTTGTCTTACTGCAAACAGACCCTATGAGTTCCCTTCTCCACTCATCCGATCAGGAATTTGCCATCCCATCTACATCCCCATCCAAACTGCTGTTGCGTCATCGCATCAAAGTTGTGGAACAGTTATGGGAGTCGGTTCTCCTTTCTGAATGCGGTCAGGAACTGGTCGATTTGCTGGCGTCTTTGCGCCAATTAAGTTCGCCAGAAGGACAAGCCACGGGGTTTTCGCTTTCATCGATTCCGGAAGTCATCGAACGGCTTGACCTCAACGCCGCGATTCGAGCCTCTCGTGCTTTTGCGCTTTACTTCCAACTGATTAATAGTGTCGAACAACATTACGAACAGCGCGACCAACAACTTTCACGACGGGTGAGCTACAATACACTAGCGGGGAGCGATCGCACCTCGATCAAAGCGAATGGTAGTTCACTTACTTTCTCCAACAAGGGTAGCGATGCTGCCGCATCCGGAAGTGAACCGATGGCGGATATATTAGAAAAACGTTGGCAGGACGATAATAACGCCTCAAACACCAACAGTACTTTCCATTGGCTATTTCCTTATCTACGGGACCTCAATGTTCCCCCCCAGCACATTCAGCGGCTAATTGACAATCTGGATATTCGCCTTGTCTTTACCGCCCACCCCACTGAAATTGTCCGACACACGATTCGACAAAAACAACGACGTATTTCGACAATCCTGCAACAGCTTGACCAAGCTGAGGAAGCTTCCCGCGCCTTAGGACTTAAATCATCCTGGGAGGTAGAAGACTATACCGAACAACTTAGAGAAGAAATTCGGCTGTGGTGGCGTACCGATGAACTGCATCAATTTAAGCCCACGGTTCTGGATGAAGTGGATTACACCCTCCACTATTTTCAAGAAGTCCTGTTTGATGCGATTCCCCAACTCTATCAACGCTTAAAACAGGGTATCCAATCCTCCTTTCCCTGGCTGAATCCCCCCCGGAAAAACTTCTGTAAGTTTGGGTCTTGGGTGGGAGCCGACCGAGATGGAAACCCCTCGGTTAAACCGGAAGTGACCTGGCAAACGGCTTGCTATCAGCGAAATTTGGTTCTGGAAAAATATATCAACTCGGTTCAACATCTGACCAATTTGTTGAGCTTGTCATTGCACTGGAGTGATGTCCTACCCGAACTCTTGGACTCTCTAGAACAAGATCGCTCCCAAATCCCGGAGGTTTATGAACAACTGGCGATTCGCTACCGCCAAGAACCCTATCGCCTCAAACTTTCCTATATTCAGCAACGACTGGAAAATACATTGGCGCGTAATCTTCACCTTTCTGAGTGTAAACCGCTACAACCAATGGGTCTGGAAACCACTGATCCCTGCATTTACGATTCTGACCAGGAGTTTTTGGCAGAGTTGCGACTGATTCAACGTAACCTAGCGGAAACGGGGTTAAGTTGTCAGGAACTGGAGACACTCATCTGTCAGGTGGAAATTTACGGGTTTAATCTGGCACATTTGGACATTCGGCAGGAAAGTTCTCGTCATAGTGATACGATGCACGAGATTACCGATTATCTGCAAATTCTACCCAAGCCCTATAATGAATTATCCGAAGCTGAACGCACCGAATGGTTAACCAAAGAATTACCCACACGACGCCCCTTAATTCCGGCTGAACTCCCCTTTTCTCCCGAAGCCTGTGAAACTATAGAAACCTTCCGCATGTTGCGGCGGCTGCACCAAGAGTTTGGTGAACAAATTTGCCAAACCTATATTATTAGCATGAGTCACGAAGCCAGCGACTTGTTGGAAGTGCTGCTCTTGGCTCAGGAAGCCGGACTCTATGATCCCGCAACGGGGAGGAGTAGTATTCAGGTTGTCCCCTTATTTGAAACCGTAGACGACTTGAAACGAGCGCCCAAGGTGATGAAATCTCTGTTTGAGTTACCCCTGTATCGGGCGTGTTTAGCTGGCGGTTATGCGGCGCTGGAGGAGTGCGAACGGGTAACGGATAAACAGAATTACCCGACTTTCCCATCTCATCATCAACCGTTGCAGGAGATAATGCTGGGTTACTCAGACAGTAATAAGGATTCTGGGTTCTTAAGCAGTAATTGGGAAATCCACAAGGCGCAAAAAGCCCTACAGCAAATTGCTGAAGAATACGGGATTGCTGTCCGTATTTTCCACGGACGTGGTGGTTCTGTAGGGCGCGGTGGTGGACCGGCGTATGAGGCGATTCTGGCGCAACCAGGGCGGAGTATCCAGGGACGGATTAAGATTACCGAACAAGGTGAAGTGTTGGCGTCGAAGTATTCTCTGCCGGAGTTGGCACTGTATCACCTGGAAACTGTGACCACGGCGGTGATTCAAGCGAGTCTCCTGGGAAGTGGTTTTGACAACCTGGAACCGTGGAACGAAATCATGGAAGAATTAGCCGTGCGATCGCGCCAACATTATCGGGGGTTTGTCTATGAGCAGCCAGATTTCTTGGATTTCTTTAATGAAGTGACGCCAATTCAGGAAATTAGTCAACTGCAAATCAGTTCCCGTCCCACTCGTCGCGGGGGTAAGAAAGATTTTAGCAGTCTGCGGGCAATTCCTTGGGTGTTTAGTTGGACGCAAAGTCGTTTCTTATTACCCAGTTGGTATGGTGTGGGTGCAGCATTGAAAGGGTTTTTGGATGAGGAACCTGAAGAAAATTTGAAGCTGTTGCGTTATTTTTACTTCAAGTGGCCCTTTTTTAAGATGGTCATTTCTAAGGTAGAGATGACGTTGGCAAAAGTGGATTTGCAAATTGCGGGTCATTATGTGGAGAAATTGTCCCATCCCGATGATCAGGAACGATTTGGTCGGTTATTCCAGCAAATTACCGATGAATTTAACCTGACTCGCGAGTTAATCTCGTTAATTACCGGACACAAGCAGTTACTGGATGGTGATCCAGAATTACAGCGATCGGTACAATTGCGGAATGGGACGATTGTTCCCCTGGGTTTCCTGCAAGTTTCTTTACTGAAACGGTTGCGCCAGCATAGCAGTCAGATGGCATCGGGGTTTGTCCAATCTCGGTATAGTAAAGGTGAGTTACTGCGGGGTGCGTTGTTGACAATTAACGGGATTGCTGCGGGTATGCGGAATACAGGTTGATTGTCATTGGTCATTGATCTAACCCCACCCTAACCCTCCCCTTATCAAGGGGAGGGAACATTTCCCCCCTTGGCAAGGGGGGACTAAGGGGGGTTTTAAGATTAAAGCAACGAGATTCTTTCGTCTCACAGGGAAAAGCTTTTCGCCTTAAGTTGACACCAATGACGTCGGTGCGCCCCTACGGTGGAACAGGTTGTAGGTTGGGTTGATGCGCCGAAACCCAACAAAAATGACTCAGCCAACGCTATAAACTTATGCTCCAAGACATCCAGATAGAAAACTACAAATCCATTCAAAAGCTAAAATTAGGCTTGGGGCGTGTAACCGTATTAATCGGTGAAAATGGTTCGGGTAAGAGTAATATACTGGAAGCGATCGCTTTAGCTTCAGCCGCTGCGAATGATAAATTAGATAATGAATTTTTGTTTTCCAGGGGAATCAGGGTTACCAACCCGGAATATATGCGTTCAGCTTTCGATAAAGAGCAGATTACACAAGGAATAAAAATTAATTTTTACGGAAAAAATTCCGATTTTAAATTTGGTTATATCCTTCAAAATAACAATAAAGCCTATTCTTCATGGTTGATAGAAGAAAATAAAATTGACAAAAAAAAAGAACAAAAAATTGAGAATGATATCCGAAAAAAATACAGTCAAATTATTCCAGTTAATGTAGAAAATTTAGAGATTAAATTCGATGATAATTTTATTTTAGAAACGATTTTAAGGAAAAAGGAACAGTTTATAAAACAAGAAGTTCATCAAAGTTACTTGGATAATTTTTTGATTTACTCTCCAGAAAATTTCGCCTTAAGACAGTTTGAGAAAGAAGGGCAAATTCAACCACTAGGAATTAATGGCGAAGGATTATTTAAACTTCTCAAAGTATTAAATTTAGATCAAAGTAAAATTAATGAACTCAAAGAAAAACTAAAGTTGCTGTTTTGGTTTGAGGATTTCACTATTCATGCTGACTTCCTTGATAGTGAAAAAAGCCTGAAGACAAAAGATAGGTATTTAGATCCCGATTTATCTGCCTTTGACCAAAAAAGTGCCAATGAAGGATTTCTATTTTTATTATTTTACTTTGCGCTTTTTATTAGTGACGATACACCGCGTTTTTTTGCAATAGATAATATTGACGCTTCGCTGAACCCCAAATTATGCAGCCAGTTAATGCGAGAATTAGTTCAGTTAGCCAAAAAGTATGATAAGCAAGTTATCGTTACCACCCATAATCCAGCAATTTTAGATGGATTAGACTTAGATGATCCGGAGCAACAACTCTGGGTTATTTACCGGAATAAATTTGGACATACCAAAACTAGATCGGTTGAAAAGCCCACTCCTCTGGAAGGACAAGATCCGGTAAAATTGTCAGAAGCATTTATGAGAGGCTACATCGGCGGACTTCCGAAAAATTTCTAGTATGACGACTTTTGGCTTGATAGCAGAAGGCATAACGGATCAAGTGGTTATTGAAAATATTTTAATCGGGTATTTTAATAATCCTGATATTATTGTCAACCCCCTGTTACCTCTCAGGGATGAAACCGATAAAAACAGAGTTGAGAATTATAGCAATTGGTTAAAAGTATTTGACTATTGTGCTTCTAGCAAATTTAAAGAAGCGTTTCAATTTAGCGATTATCTGATTATCCAAGTCGATACGGATACCTCAGAAGAAGTGCATTATGATATTCCTAAGTATCAAGATGGGGAAGAATTGACGCCTGAAGAGTTAATTGATAAAGTTGTGAAAAAGTGCCAAGGATTAATAGGGGAAGCCTTTTACCGTAAATACCAAGCTAGAATAATCTTTGCCATTTCTGTTCATTCAACGGAGTGCTGGTTGCTTCCCCTTTACTGCACCAATAATAAACAAGCGGCACAAACGAAAAATTGTTTGCAGCGATTAAGCCGCCAGTGTCAGCAAACTATCCATAAAAACTATAATCAGTATGATTCTCTTTCCAGAAACTACTGCAAAAATAAAGTGTTAATGAAAAATTACGCCCGAAATCCCAGCCTAAAGATTTTTGTAGAAGGAGTTCAGGCGAAAAACATTGTTATAGACGATGAACTTGTTTAAAATAAGTTCAATTAAAATATTGCATCAGCGCCCCATTCTTTTGGCTGAAGGTCGTTGTAGGGGCGACCCGCTTGCACTAATGAACAACACCAATGTACTCAATAAACTCGGGTCGCCCTCCACTGGCGCGGTACGGCAAAAATTGTGGAATAGAGATTATCATTGAATCGGGCGCACGTCTGTGCGCCCCTACGGTGGAACGATTTCAATAATCGTTTGTTCTGGAAAATCGTGGCGGTTCCAAATTGCGCCGTTGTCTAGGTGAATGATAATTGCATGAATGTATCCTCGTGCGATGGGTTGAGTTAAAATACTGATCAACAATCCACCCAAATACTCAATACTCTCTACATCTCTACTCGCCAGCCGCTTGCAGGACATCTGCATAAAGCTGCTGACTGACTCTAAACCTTGCCTGGACAATCAAATTATCCATCACAGGTTTAACAGCCAGAATTCGCCCTAAACGTTTTGCTGTAATCAGCACTCCCAAA
>CAZNNK010000450.1:0-5919 GCA_964574085.1 uncultured Coleofasciculus sp. | reverse complement strand
CCGAGAAAATCCCCAAGAACAAACAGTAAAAGAGAATAAACCCCAACCAGCACAATCCACTCCCGCAGCCGCGCCAGCATCCGGTGGTAACGCCGCTCCAGCCACTCCCCAGGTAGCCAATGCAGGTGGAGGTACAGCAGCCGCACCAGAGATGGTAGAAAGTGGGGATGCCGCAGCCGCACCGGAAATGGCAGCAGGTGGCAGTACAGCCGAAACACAGCCAGCCGCTTCTGGCGGTGCATCACCGGGGGCTGGTGGCGGAGCAGCATCTCCCGCTTCCCCAGAAACCGATCCCGGATTCCAAGGTGTGGTTAGTCAGGTGGAGGGGGTTGCCGAACAAGAGCGACAACATGATCCAGCCGAATCCGAGTCTCAGGAAGCCCAAGATGCAGCGCAATCCCCTGATAATGAGGTAGAGAGCCAAGCGCAAGATGCTCAGGTTCAGCAAATGGATCAGCAGGAGCCAGGAACCTTCAATGCAGAAGCGTTCAAGGCGGCGTTGCTGGAGCGAATTGCGGCGATTACTCCCACCAATCAAGAAGAAGCCGAACAATTCCAAAACAATAATCAAATTGATTCAGTTAGGCAAGAGGTATCCTCACAAGTTACCCAGGAACAGGAACAAGCCGCAGGAGGTATTCAAGAGACAGTCGAGGCAGAACCGGATACCAGTAGTATTGATGCCAGAGAAGCGACAGCGCTAGAGCAGCCCGAGGCGGGAGAGCCAACCGATGTCAATGCCGAGGGAGCCGTTCCCCAACCAAGGAGTGAGGCTGAAGTATCTGCACCGCTACAGGCAAATAGCCAAGAACTCGACCAGCAGATGGCGGCAGAAAATGTCACTGAGGAACAACTGGCAAATTCTAATGAACCTGAATTTATTGCCGCATTAGATGCCAAGAAACAAGCACAGGATCATGCGGCGACAGCACCCCCCGCCTATCGCGCCGAGGAGCAAGGGATATTAACTCAGGGGCAAACTGAGGCTCAAACCATGGCTCAAACCCAGTTAGGGGAAATGCATGGTCAGCGGGAGCAACAGTTAAATGAGGTAATGGGGCTTCAAGATGAAACAAAGAGCCAAGATGAACAGGAACGAACTAGAGTCGCGAATGAAATTAATGGCATTTATGAGCAAACAAAGACAGATGTTGAAACGATACTCAGTGATTTAGATACAGAAGTCACTAATAAATTTGACGCGGGTGCAGCAGCAGCCAAGCAGAAGTTTGAGGCTTACGTCGGCGAAAAAATAGACGCCTACAAACAGGAACGTTACGGTGAGTGGTGGGATGTTACAGGCTGGGATGAACGGGCGAGTGATGCGATGTTTGGTTTGCCGCCAGAGGTGAACCAATTCTTTGTCGATGGACGGCAATTATATATCGATGAGATGGATATCGCGCTCACCGATATTGCCAATTATGTTGCTGAAAAACTCAATGAGGCGAAAGAACGAATTAATCAAGGCAAGCAGGAGATTCAGGAGTATGTAGCTGGGTTGCCAGACAGTCTCCGACAGGTAGGAGAAGACGCAGCACAGAACATTCAAAGCCAATTTGATCAGTTAGAGGAAAGTGTTAACAACAAACAAAATGAGTTAATCGACTCATTGGCACAGCAGTACAGCACGAGTCTGCAAGAGGTTGATGCCCGCATTGAGGAGATGCAAGCGGAAAATCAGGGTTTAGTCAACCAATTCACGGATATGATGGGTGGGGTTTTCAACACGATTGGGCAAATCCGCTCCATGCTCGAAGGCGTGTTGGCAGGTGCGGCGGGTGCAATTGGCGCGATTCTATCAGACCCGATTGGGTTCTTGGGTAATTTAATCAGTGGGGTGAAGCAGGGCTTAGATAAGTTTGTCGGCAATATTGCCACCCACTTGCAAGGCGGATTGGTTGCCTGGTTGACGGGGACAATGGGAGGCTTGGGGATTCAGATTCCCGATGATCTGTTCAGCTTGGAGGGTATTTTTAACTTAGTCGCGCAAATACTGGGTCTGACGTGGGATTATATCCGCTCCAAGGCAGTGCGAATGTTTGGTGATCCAGTCGTGGCGGCGATGGAACAAGGGTTAGAAATGTTCCAAGTCTTGCAGTCTGAAGGAGCGATCGCGCTGTGGGAACAGGTTCAAGATCAGTTTACCGACTTGAAAGAGCAGGTGATTGACCAGATTAAGGATATGGTGATTACCCAAGTGATTCAGTCCGGTGTGAGCTGGATGCTAGGTCTGTTGACACCAGCCGGAGCGTTTGTCAAGGCGGCGCAGACGATTTACAACATTGTCATGTTCTTCGTCAACCGAGGTAGCCAGGTTGTCGAACTGGTGCAGGCGATAACCGAATCGATTAGTGCGATCGCATCCGGTGCGCTGGGTCAAGCAGCGAGTTTGGTTGAGTCGGCGCTGGCTAAAGCTTTACCTGTGGCGATTGGTTTCTTGGCTTCGTTGATTGGTGTCAGTGGATTGGCTCGGAAGGTACAGGATGTTGTTGAAGGGATTCGCAAGCGGGTTGATGACGCGATCGAGTTTGTACTGAAAAAAGCCAAGCAGATGGCGGCTAGTCTGTTAAGGCGGCTGGGTATTGGAAGAGGAGAGGAAAATCAGCAGAATGCAGAACAGCAGGGTGACGGTCAACCTGGGGATGGTGAAGTTGGTAAAACGATAAATTTCAGGGCTGCTGATGAGAGCCATCGTCTGTGGATCAATACCCAAGGAACTTCAACCACAGTTATGGTTGCCAGTGAACGAAGTTCAGTTGAGGCAAAGCTCAATAAATGGCAAGGGCAATTAGACGAACTTCCAGAGGAGAAGCAATCTGAAGCTAGATCGTTGCTTGCCACTGCTAGTGAACAACTTAACATTACAGAGCAGGAAGCTCAAGAAGCGGCTCAGGAGATGCAAGAGGCTGAGCAAAATCCACAAAATCAGGTAGCCGATGCTGAGGCGGAACAGGCGGATAATGAGACTGAAGCGGCACAACAGAATCTTGCAGATGTACTCAAGCGACTGTTGGAAATTTTCCCTGATTCTGAATCTGAAAGTGATGGAGAAAGGAAACCTGCAACTATCAAACAAATATTCTTTGTATCCCACGATAAAGTTGATGTAGACAATGGTTTATATGGTGACTGGTTACTCAAGAAGATAAATAGTTTTGAACCTGGTTTATTAGATGAATCTTTAAAGAATAGAAAAAAAATTATCAAAAGTATTAGAGGCAAAGACGAGACATGGGCAGTTATGCAAGGTGCTATTTATGCGCCATTTATAGAAGATAATCGTCATGCCATACAGAGTCTTGAAGGAGAGCTTGATGATTGTGCATATCTATTAAGTCTTGAAAGAGGCGGTTCGTTCCTTGCAGACCAAATTGGTAGAGGAAAAGATATTCCTAATGACAAAATTGAAAAAAGGGTAATGAGTGAGGAAGAAGCGGAACGTCTAGGAACTAATAAATTAGACAATCACAAAGTTCAACAAGCTGCTGATCTTAAAGCACGTATAAAGAGCATTATGAGTGGCAAAGAGAACGAAAATATAACTATAGCCATAGCAGAGACTCTGGTAGGTGGTGGCTCTAGAAATTTACTTATAAAAATAGTTGAGGAATTATTAGCTGAGGAATTATACCCTAACCTTAAATTTAAAATTCTTCTTCTACAACAGACAATCCATACAGAAGATGAAGGAGAAGGTATAGTTGCCACTGGAATTACTCAATCTAATAAAGTCCAAATTGTTACAGCACAAACAAGATATATTTTGGGAGAAGATGTAGGCTATCAATTAGCTCAGAGTGGTTCTACTTCCAAGAAACCAGTTATTGTTTTTCAAGGAACCCAGGAAAAACTTGTTGCATACCAAATTACTGCCGAAAGTGAGACAACAGCAAGAGATATCATTATGGACTTGAATGCTGGAGCCTATACGGGTCTGCTGCCTGATATATTATAGATTAGAATTTATGACAAAGCTCCTTCGCATTTATCAATAGGAAGTTAACGTTTGGACAAACTTGTTGTGGTCATAATCCGTAATAATCCATGTTCCAGTTCCAGGAGATCGCTTTGCTCCCCACTGACTATTTTGATAGTACAGATCAACTTCAGCCCAAATCCCGATCGACTCGTCAATCGCACAGCAAGCAGCTAAGGGATCGTGGAACCTTTTCCCAGCAGGCTTTTTTTTCAGGTAGACATCCATACCTTTCCAAATATAGAAAAAAGCCAGACTTTGATCCCGGACTGCCGCGAAATGATTGTGCATCTTTTGGTCGTAGTAAACTTTATGGCAAACGTTTTTTGAAACAAAGCGCTTAATACCAATACCTGAATATTCTAAAGTAATCAAAGCAGACTTTGGATCGCCGTTAAGGTTATAACTAGGACAGGTTACCATCCCTTTAAATTTATCTAACTGCTGTTCAGGAGGAACCACGCCTTCACCAGCAAATCCACCTTGGGCGACTAAACGACCTAGCCTAAAAGCATCTCGACCACTACCTGAACCACAGGCAATAGCTGCTCCAAGGTTTTTCAGAGGGGCACCTGTAACGAGGGTTGTATTCTCATCACAACACTTTAGCAGGACTTCACTCCCTGGTTCAGCGTCCCAGGAGGGGGGAATGTCTCCGTAAACTTTGTAGTGCCATCTAGAGACACAGTGCTTATCATGTTCAATATTGTATGCGCCTACTGGGATATTTAAGCTGAACCATTTGCAAAGGGCGTGTCGAACCAGTCCAATTTGATCGGGTGCGCCAGGAGTGACTGTCACTGCCTTAAGATTAACTTGAGGATGTCCGATTAAAAACAATAGGGTAAGGAAATCATCGGGATCGCTGGTTTCCATATCCCAAACTATATCTATCATCTGTGTCAAGAATCTACTCTGATATAATACAGGCCTTCCATTATACTATCAAAGTTTATCGTACTGTTTTCCAAAGGTTGTACCAATGAATATACAAAAGGATATTTACCGTGAGTAACGTCTAAAAATTTATATCCTATTAATTTTTCTTCAACATCAATTTCATTTTGTATTAGCAGCAATTGATATCCTTGTATTTGTTTATTGTTGTATATTGGTTTAAGTTGTTCCTTTGATTTTTTAATCACTTTTCTACACAGTTCTAAATTTCCGACAGAATCATAATGGACATATTCATGAGCAAACTGACTAATCATTTTTATCCTACCTAATGGGTTGATAGTAAACACGCATAGAGCAACGCTTTCTTCAAATTATAGTTTAAACAACATCGGCATAACTTTCCATGACCACAAAGACAGACAATCATCAACTGGACAGTGAGTTAACGCTATACCCTCGCACCACTACTCCCCTCACCCTTGACACCATTACCCTGTCCCTAAGTAAAGACAACGATCAACTCATCGAGTGTCGTCTCACCTTCAATGTTAACCTTGAACTCTATGAACGCATCGACACCCAAGCCTTATTCAAACTTAAACCAGAAATACGCGGTAATTTCTCCTCTGGCAAATTCCTCCCTGAACCCGACATCACCATCGAAACCAGTCTAAAACCAGACTTACTTCAACACCTAACAGAATACGCCGCCGATGCAAACCAAGCTGCAACCTATCTCCTAAATCTCAGCCAAAACCAACCCAACCACCCTCTACTTTCCACGGAAAATTGGTTAGCATTATCCGTCAAACAGCAACAGGAATCAAGCCAAATAGGCTACAGTACAATCTGGGCTTATATTAATCCCTCCGCATTGGCTTCTGGTGCAACATCCAGTGAAGAAATGAATCAAGCCGTTGCTAAATTCTTCAAAGAATGGACAGAGACTAACTTATCTGCCGTCACTCAAAAAGCAACCTCTCAGATGCTTGATGGAATGCTCAATTTTTTCAAAGAATTATATGATGTTAGTCTGGATG
>CAZNNK010000449.1:0-5940 GCA_964574085.1 uncultured Coleofasciculus sp. | reverse complement strand
GGCAGAAGGCTATAAGGAACATAATGTAGCTGCTTTTAGGGAGCTTGTTAACTGGTTAGTATTTGAAGCCGCGCTGCACTAGTAATCCTACCCGTTTCTACTCGGCTGAATCGGGTGCAAAAACTTGGGAGACTGTAGTGTGTTTGTAGTAAAGTAAAAAATCTTGAGACACTCCTGTCTGCCTCATTTTCACCCTTGAAACGTGATCTTGATCGGGTATTGACATTGCCAAAACAGCTTGCTATTGTATTGAGTTAAAGGCATTTCGTTTACATTTCATAGAAAGTCCCCAGCAATGCTCAACGGCAAAAGCTACTTTTATTTTTGGTTTAGGGAGGTTCACCGGAGGTGAGCAAAGTTCCTCATGGAACCCCCCGGTGGACCGCAGAGCAAACGCTGCGGTCTTTTTGTTTGTTAAGGAGTATCTGATGACAACCTACCTGAGTAACGGGTTTTACGGATTTTACTTTTTTTGGTTCGGAAGCGGTTCCGGGTAGGTAATGCTGCGTTTAAATTTTCTCAGAACCCGGAACCCGCAAGGAACCGGGTTTTTTGTTGTCCACTCATTGTTTAAAGGAATTAGTCTGATGTTGAATGCTACACTTGCCACTCAATCCGATCACCAAACTCTGGTTCATCTGTCGGATCGTATCGTCTTCGGAGGCGAGGAATTAGTGATTATTGCTGGTCCTTGTACGGTGGAAAGTCAATCACAAATGGAAACGGTTGCAACACAACTGCAACGCGCCCCAGTTCAGGCGTTACGGGGGGGGGCTTTCAAACCCCGCACCTCTCCTTACTCCTTCCAAGGATTAGGGATAGAGGGACTAGAGATCTTATCCCAGGTGCGATCGCGTCATCAGATTCCTGTGGTGACGGAAGTCATGTCCATTTCCCAAATCGAGTTAGTGGCTGCCCATGCTGATATGCTTCAGGTGGGCAGTCGTAATATGCAAAACTTTGATTTACTCAAAGCCTTGGGTCAAGTTGATAAACCGATTTTGCTGAAGCGGGGATTAGCGGCGACTGTAGAAGAATTCGTCATGGCAGCCGAATATATTCTCAGTCATGGGAATTCTCAGGTGGTACTGTGCGAACGGGGGATTCGCAGTTTCGATACTTATACCCGGAATGTTTTAGATTTAGGGGCAGTTGTGGCACTCAAGCAGATGACTTCATTGCCTGTAATTGTAGACCCATCCCATGCCACGGGCAAACGGGAATTAATTCCCGCCTTAGCGAAAGCGGCTATTGCAGCGGGTGTGGATGGATTAATCATCGAATGTCATCCAGAACCGGAAAAATCCGTATCGGATGCCCGTCAAGCTTTATCGTTAGATGATATGGTGCAGTTGGTTCATCACTTACACCCTATCGCCGCCGCCGTCGGGCGAACAATCCCAGCTAGTTTAGCGGCTGTGTCAGCTTGAGGTTTAATTTCGCGATCGCTTCTCTGAATCAAGATACAAGATATAGCACTGCGGGGATAGGTTAGGACATCAGTTTATCCCAATTGGTAACAGGCAACAGTAAAAATGTCCTAACCTGCCAAGGTAGCTGCTATACCTGAATAGGTAGTACTGTAGGATGGAAGTGATCGCCTCAAATCGCCGATCATCGTAGCACCTTTCTACTGAGTCGGGTGTGAAACCTGAGGAGTCTGTAGCGTTTTTGTAGTATAGTAAAAAAATCTGCTGCCCTTGAAATTCGCCGGAAGGATCACTTTATGTCTGAGCTTGTCACCATTTCCACTCCAATCACACAACTCAAGGCAACCACAGAGGGTTTGGCGCGATCGCGTCGTTTCTCAGGCTAACGTCAACATTCCTCTGTGCGCCTTGCTGGAATCAAGCAAAAGACACTGAGGAAATCCATGAATTTAGAACCATTAGGCTGGAGTCAATTTTTTGCTAACAGCCTTAATCGCCAATGGCACGATGGCTACACCATTGGTCGAGTTGCCCTGGAGTACAAAAATACTTACCGTCTCTATACTGAACAAGGCGAACTCTCAGCAGAAATTATCGGCAAACTGCGATACCAAGCCACTGGACGCCAAGATTTTCCGGCGGTCGGGGATTGGGTGGTGATTCGCCTCACCAATGAAGGTAAGTATGCCGTAATTCACGCTATTTTACCCCGGAAAAGTCAATTTTCCCGGAAAACCGTCGGCGCGAAAACCGAAGTGCAAATCATTGCCACGAATATCGATACGGTATTTTTAGTCTCTGGTTTGGATCGGGACTTTAATCTGCGGCGCATAGAACGCTACCTGCTTCTGGTGTGGGAAAGCGGCGCGAATCCAGTGATTGTCCTGAATAAAGCGGATTTATGTGAGGATATTGCCACTAAGCGAGAAGCCGTTGAAGCGATCGCCTTTGGTGTCCCTGTAATTGTTTTAAGTGCGGTGAATAATCAGGGACTAGAAGCCCTGACACCTTACCTGCAACCTGGACAAACCGTGGCGTTACTGGGTTCTTCTGGCGTTGGTAAGTCTACCTTGGTGAATCAATTAATCGGTCAAATGGTACAAGCTGTTGGAGACGTTCGTTCAGGCGATCGCAAAGGGCGACATACCACCACCCATCGCCAATTGATTCCCCTACCTTCAGGAGGTTTGCTCATTGATACGCCAGGGATGCGGGAACTTCAGGTTTGGGCAGATGAGGACAGTTTAGCCGATACCTTTACCGATATCGAAGCCTTAGCCCAGCACTGTCGCTTCCGTGATTGCCAACACCAGGATGAACCCGGTTGTGCTGTGCAACAAGCCTTAGAAGATGGCACACTTGATAGTCAGCGTTTGCTGAGTTACCAGAAACTGCAAAAAGAACTCTCCTATTTGGCAAGGAAACAAGACCAAAAAGCCTCGTTAGCTGAGAAGGAAAAGTGGAAAAAAATAACTAAAGCCTTGAGACATAAACACAAACACTGATGCCAAATAGCAGATCATCGTAGCGCCCTTGTGTAGGGGCGGGTTTCACCACTATCGTTTCTGACTTCACCCAGATACGACTAAACCCGCCCCGATCCAATTGTGTATTTGATTACAACCGATAACTCCCCCATCTTCATGACAAAAGACGAAGGACAAATTATTGACAGCGATCGCACAATCCATGTACCGTCACCTCATAGCTTTCAGCTTGCATACCCGAAGGGAGGCGGTTCAAGTCCACAGTCTCAAAGGCATCCCAAGGAATATCTTTAATCGCACCGCAACAGCGACAACGAAAATGATGGTGGCGATCGACATTCGCATCGTAACGACAGACACCTTCCTCTAATAAAACTTCCCGCACCAGTCCCACTTCCCGCAGTGCTTGTAGCGCACTGTATACAGTCGCTTGGGAAGAGGTTGGCGCTTGGTGATTGAGATCGCTGAGGATTTGATCTGCTGTCGGGTGATCATAACGAGTCAGCAGATTGGCATAGACAGAAAATCGCTGTGGGGTAACCCTCAACCCCTTGGATTTCAAGACTTTAATCAGGTTTTCTGCTTGCTGCTGCATGGTATTCACCGTTTTCATAAGCAGTTCCTTAATTATAACACTCTTTTTTAGGAGTTATACTTGTCTAGCAGCTAGACTGAAAAATAAGTATTTATTACTATTGACTCATTCTTAAATCAGAATTATTCTGAGTTATAGTTAGATATAGCTAAAGCAAACAAAAATCTAGTCGTCTGTAAAACGAGGTAAATATGGCTGTTATTGATCGTGTACCCGACGCTGTGTTCAAGACTCGCGTGCGTGATGAGTCTGTAGGGGGTTCAAATCCCTATCGCTGGCAAGATCGGACAACGCAGGAAATCTTTGGTGGCAAAAAAGTTGTTCTGTTTTCCTTACCGGGTGCGTTTACACCCACCTGTTCGTCCAACCACCTGCCTCGCTATGAAGAACTCTATGATGAGTTTAAGGCACAGGGTATCGATGAAATCATTTGCCTGTCGGTGAATGATGCGTTTGTTATGTTCCAGTGGGGTAAGCAGCAAGGTGCTGAGAAAGTGTTTTTGCTCCCCGATGGTAATGGTGAGTTTACCCGCAAGATGGGAATGCTAGTCGATAAGTCCAACCTCGGTTTCGGAATGCGTTCCTGGCGCTATTCGATGCTGGTGAACGACGGCAAGATTGAAAAATTCTTTGCAGAACCGGGTTATAGCGACAACTGCCCGGATGACCCCTTTGAAGTGTCTGATGCAGATACGATGCTTGCTTCCCTGAAGGGACAAGAACCCGCAGGTGTCTCGGAGCCGCGTCTGGCGTTTGTTGGTTAATTTAACGACCATCACTATTTGTGTTTGTAGGGGCACGACATGTCGTACCCCTACCGTTTGTGTGTGATGGTGTTGGGTGTCCTCTCGCTTTGCCAGCCGACACCTGATTCCACTACCTGAATAACTCAAAGACTTGTCGGCAGAACTGTTTAAGCTTGTCATTCACCTCCGGCGCAGGCTGATAATTACCGACACATTGCCAGTTTTCAACCGTCGAAAGTCGCCACGCTTCTCCTTGATGATTAAATCCTGCGGCGTCTAAGCCGATCAAGCGATGAGACTTGTCTAAGGGATCTTGGTAAAACCGAATTTGTAGTAAGATGCTGCGGCTTTGTAACTTTCTACTCCACCCAGGAAAGTGAAAACCGATATCGATTGAGTCGGGATCAACGAGATTTCGGGTATCTGGGTCATTTTGCCAGGGCTTCAAGTCGGCTTTAGCATCGGGAAACTGGGACTTAAACAGGTTGACTATGGCGGCTATTTTTGTGGTTACCTCTAAACCCTTGGCTTGTTCGGCAGCATTCATGATTAAATCTCCTATGGTTAACGCTTATTTACAAGGTTGCTTAATTATTTATTACAATTAGCGAATCTGTTGGCTATCTGTTTAGCAGACAGAGGATATGTTGTGATTTGTTGACAATTCCCGGAGATGGGAAATTACCAGGAAAACTTGCTCAAACGTCTACAGGGCGGTAAGCTCAAAGCACGGTCAAGGTGTAGGAAATAACAGTGTCCATTCAGGAAAAGTCCATTCAGGTCGGGTCGCTCCAGTGGTTTTATCGGGAAGCCACTCCGGTTAATCCCAGCACACAACCCCCTGTACTACTACTTCATGGTTTGCCATCCCAGAGTTATTCGTGGTCAGCACTGATGCCCGATTTAGCCGAAAAAGGATTTCGAGCGATCGCGCCAGACTGGATTGGTGCGGGTTTCTCCGCTAAACCAGACCGTCGAGAGTTTGCCTATACGCCAGATGCCTTTATTAAAGCCTTAGCAGAATTTATCCAACATCTGCAAATCGAGCGATTTTATCTGGTGGTTCAAGGGTTTCTAGGTTCAGTGGGACTCCAATACGCTTTGCGTTACCCCGATCAGATTGAACGGTTAGCGATTCTCAACACCCCTGTCTCATCAGCGACTCAGTTACCTTGGAAGATCAAGCAATTGGGCTTACCTTTTATTGGCGATATGTTGACCCAAGACCCCTTGTTGGTCGATCGCACCTTAGAAGGCGGTAGTGGTTATCGGGTGTCCGATCAAGATTTAGATGTATATCGCCGTCCCTTTCTCAGCAGTTCTGATGCAGGGCGAAGTCTACTGATGACGGTTAAAAATCTGCAACTTAAATCATCTATGGCAGAAATTGAAGCTGGGTTTTGCAACTGGAATCAACCCACATTGATTCTTTGGGGGATAAAAGATCCGTGGCTTCCCTTGGTTCAAGTCCAAGAATTTGCCAAAATGCTTAAGAATGTCGAATTGGTAGAACTAGAAGAAGCCGGACATTATCCTCAAGACCATTGGTCAGAGAATGTGAGTAACAACTTACTGCTATTTCTACGCCGTCAAGCGGTGTAAGCAGGGGAATTGGGGAAGCAGGGGAAGCTGGGGAAAGCAATGTAGAGACGTAGCATGCTACGTCTGGGAGCTGGGGGAGA
>CAZNNK010000448.1:0-5943 GCA_964574085.1 uncultured Coleofasciculus sp. | reverse complement strand
TGTGGGGCTTCTTGTCGGATTAGCTAAAATAAGGCTATGTCTCAATCAACGCCTGTGCCTAACGCTTTTCCCTCTGCTGACCCCACAACAGCCGCAAAACCTCTATTTATTCTGGTTGACGGTCATTCTCTGGCTTTCCGTTCTTATTACGCCTTCATTAAAGGAGGTGGACTGCGAACCAAGACAGGGATACCCACCAGCGTGTGTTTTGGTTTTCTCAAATCCTTGTTAGAGGTGATCAGTTCCCAGCAGCCTCAGGCGATGGCGGTGGCGTTTGACTTGGAATTGCCCACGTTTCGCCACGAAGCAGATGATACCTATAAAGCCGATAGACCGGAAACACCCGAAGACTTTATCCCGGATTTGCAGAATCTGAAGGAATTGCTGACGGCGTTGAATTTACCCGTATTGGCGGTTCCAGGCTACGAGGCTGATGATGTGTTAGCCACCTTGGCACATCAGGCGACCAATGAAGGGTATCAAGTGAAAATTTTAACCGGCGATCGCGACCTGTTTCAACTCATTGATCCGCAAAAGTCGATTACCGTTCTCTATCTAAGCCAAAAGGCGTTGAAAGGCGGTAATTCCACAGGACTAGCAGAATTTAGCACCCCAGAGGTAAAAAATAAACTGGGAATTACACCCGAACAGGTGGTGGATTACAAAGCCCTCTGTGGCGATAAATCCGATAACATTCCGGGAGTGAGGGGAATTGGCGAAAAAACGGCGGTGAAGTTACTGAATGATTTTGGTTCCCTGGAAGGTATTTATGCCTCCCTGGATCAGGTTAAAGGTGCGGTGAAAACTAAGCTGGAAACGGGACAACAGGATGCCGAACATTCTAAATATTTAGCACAATTGGTATATGATGCGCCGGTGGACGTGGAGTTAGAGAAGAGCAAGTTAGAGGGCTTTGATACTTCTGTCCTCAAACCCCTGTTACAAAACTTGGAGTTCGACTCTTTCTTAACGAAAATTGATCAACTCCAGCAGCGTTTTGGTGGAAATGTGGTGGAAGAGAAGGGGAGAGCATCAGAACCATCCGTTACCGATAGTAGTCCAGATCTGTCGTTTTGGACAGCCGAAGAAACAGAAGACTACCAGAAACAAGCAGTAGCCAGTTGTCCGATTCAACCTAGACTTATTGACACCAAAGATAAGTTAGATCAGCTAGTTAAACGTCTGGAAAACTGCACGAATGCAGAAACGCCAGTGGCTTGGGATACAGAAACCAGCGCTTTAAAGCCACGGAATGCCGAACTGGTGGGTATTGGCTGCTGTTGGGGAATCGAACCAGCAGACGTTGCTTATATCCCCATAGCCCATAACCAGGGTGACAATTTAGATCAACAGACCGTTCTAGACGCACTGCGCCCTATTTTAGAGGGCGATCGCTATCCGAAAGTGCTACAAAATGTAAAGTTTGATCACCTGGTGTTCCAGACTCAGGGGATTAAACTGGCAGGGGTAGTTATGGATACCATGCTAGCCAGTTATGTCCTTAATCCAGATAATAGTCATAATCTTAATAGCATAACGGAACGCTACTTCCCCCAAATTCAGCTAAAAAGCTACAAAGACTTAAAGATTCCTAAAGGCAAAACCATTGCCGCATTAAATAGCCAAACCGTCGCAGAATACTGCGGGATGCAAGTCTATGCCACGTTTCAACTGGTTCCTAAACTGCGGGAAGAACTCAAGGCAATTCCCGCCCTAGAAACGCTGTTGCTGGAAGTTGAGCAACCGTTAGAACCGATGTTAACCCAGATGGAATACCAGGGGATTCGCATTGATACGGATTATCTGAAAGACCTCTCGGACTCTCTGGAAAAGAAACTGGTCGAAATTGAGCAGAAGGCTTACCAAGAAGCCGGAACAGAATTTAATTTAGGATCTCCAAAACAGTTAAGTGAGTTACTGTTTGAAAAACTGAATCTCGACCGCCGCAAGTCGCGCAAAATGAAAACTGGGTATTCAACGGATCATGCCACATTGGAAAAGTTACAAGGGGATCATCCGGTGATTGATGCTATTCTGGAACACCGCACCCTCTCTAAGTTAAAATCCACCTATGTTGATGCTTTGCCGAAACTGGTTCATCAAGATACCCAGCGCGTGCATACGGATTTTAACCAAACCATAACCAGTACGGGACGTTTATCGTCATCGAATCCGAATTTGCAGAATATTCCGATTCGGACGGCGTTTAGTCGGCAAATTCGTAAAGCATTTGTACCGGAACCCGGTTGGTTGTTGGTATCAGCCGACTATTCCCAAATTGAGTTACGGATTTTGGCACATCTGAGTCAAGAACCTGTGCTGGTGGAAACCTACCGGAATAATCAGGATGTTCACGCCGTAACCGCTCAATTATTATTTGAAAAAGAAACCATAACGCCAGAGGAACGACGATTGGGAAAAACAATTAACTTTGGCGTGATTTACGGTATGGGACCCCAGCGATTTGCCAGGGAAGCGGGGGTATCAGCAGCGGAAGGAAAGGCGTTTATTGAGCGACTGAAGCAGCGCTATGGGCGAGTTTTCGGATATTTAGAGCAGAAGAAGCGGGATGCGATCGCCAACGGTTATGTGGAGACGATTTTAGGACGTCGTCGTTACTTTGAGTTTAATAGCAACCGACTGCGTGATGCTAAAGGTAAGGATTCCCAAGCGATTAATCTGGATGAATTTAAGGGGATTGGTCAATATGACGCGGGGTTACTCCGAGCCGCCGCCAATGCGCCAATTCAAGGCTCTAGTGCGGATATTATCAAAATTGCCATGGTAAAAATGCATGAGGTATTAGAGAATTACCAAGCGCGATTGTTGTTGCAAGTCCATGATGAATTAGTCTTTGAAGTTCCACCGAATGAATGGGAGGAATTGCAAGCAAAAATACCAGAGACGATGAAATCAGCGGTTGAGTTAGCTGTACCGTTGCTGGTGGATGTGAGTCAGGGTCAAAATTGGATGGAAGCAAAGTAAAAATAAGACAAAATCTAGTTGACATTCAGCCGATTACGGATCAGTGTTTCCGTCATCTGAGCAAGCTGATCTAACTTCTGTTTATTCTCCTGCGCCCGTTTCTCATAGTCTTTCTTGCGGACAATTGCCGCCCGCGCTAAGTCTTCTCGGTTTTGTTTCAATGCTTGAATGGCGACTTTCTGCCAAGCGCTGATCTCACAAACATCTCGGTTGTACTGGGGTTGCAGAGTGTTCCAGACTCCTTTAATATCAGCTAATGCTTTCGTTAATAACCGATTGGCTTTGTCCGGATCTTTCTCTTGCAGCGCTCGTTTAATCGGTTCGTATAAGTTCTCAGTATTCATCTGAGTAATAATCGGAATAAAATTTTGAATTTGCGGACTTTTACTGACGCCAGTTTTACACCAGACAGCAAAGTGTTCACAGTTATTAGATAGCAAGTTATAGTTTCGTTCACCTAAACGACTCTCAGCACGGCGAACGACTACATCCGGAATAAAATGAGTGGGATACTGTTTGACATAGATTTTCCCACCTCTAGCAAATGTGGGTAAAGAGGTGCGTTCAATGGTTTCACTGGGTTTGCGATAATGGATAACCGTACCGTCGCCACAGTCAATCCCATAATGTTTGTAGACGCCTTGTCGGTTGAAAAATTCTCGATAAGCGTAAATTAGATCGCCGCGTGCCATACTTGCCTCTTGTCATTCGTCATTTGTCATTCGTCATTTGTTTGGTGAATTTCACAGTCAAGAAAAGCGTAAACGAGTGCGGATTGATGTGTCGATGTCCTTCAAGAGAGTAAAATCGAATGGGAAAGCCTATTACACTCCAGAATGAGCCAAATTTCTCCATCAACCTTGACTTCTGCCCCTCTCAACCCGCTTAAGCAACCCACAGACTGGTTTTATGCCTTGTGGAAGTTTTCTCGTCCTCATACGATCATCGGTACTACCCTAAGTGTATTGGCATTGTACGTTATTGCCTTAGCGATTACCGACGGTGCGATCGCACTCTCAAATTTAGCTCAACTCCTGGGTACCTGGATATCCTGCTGTTGCGGTAATATCTACATTGTGGGACTCAATCAACTCGAAGATGTGGAGATTGACCAGATTAATAAACCTCATCTTCCCATCGCGGCGGGGGAGTTTTCCAGAAGACAAGCTAAACTGATTGTTGCTGTAACTGGACTCTGTGCGCTGCTGTTAGCCCGGATACTGGGAGGGTGGTTATTTCTCATGGTTAGCGTTAGTTTAGCCATTGGTACAGCGTATTCCTTACCACCTATCCGGTTGAAGCGGTTTCCCTTTTGGGCAGCACTTTGTATCTTCTCAGTGCGGGGTGCTGTGGTTAATTTAGGACTATTCTTGCATTTTAGCTGGGTATGGCAACAGGGTGAAGCGATGACGCCAACGCCTGCGGTGTGGGGGCTGACATTATTTGTTTTGGTGTTTACCGTTGCGATCGCGATTTTTAAGGATGTCCCGGATATTGATGGAGATAAGCTCTACAATATCACCACGTTCACGATTCGACTGGGTAAGCCAACGGTGTTTAATATCACCCGATGGATTATTACCCTCTGCTATTTGGGTATGATTCTTGGTGGAGTGTTACTGTTTGACGTGGTGAACCCGGTTGTCTTGGGGATGACACATCTGGTGGCGTTAGTTCTCGTCTGGTGGCGTAGCCAGAATGTAGACTTACAGGATAAAGTTGCGATCGCCAGTTTCTATCAGTTTATCTGGAAACTCTTCTTTTTGGAATATCTGATCTTTCCTACTGCATGTTTATTAGCCTAAAACACTGATTTCACGGATTTACAGGAGGGATTGGGGTGGGGAGGTGAGAGGTTAGTCACACTGATTACACTGAGAGGTTAGTTCTCAATCAACAGACGATGATTTGATTGTCAGGGAGATGATTGAGTTGTCTATGTCAATCTGGGTTACTCAATTGTTAGTTGTCTGTCGGTTTGATTACAATCTGTGTAATCTGTGTTATGCAAGAGTAAGTTTTGTGTCTGTGTCATTACAATCTGGGTAATCTGTGTTATGCAAGAGTAAGTTTTGTGTCTGTGTTATTACAATCTTGGTAATCTGTGTTTAATTTAAGTTGGATAGCGGCTACAGTCGTTAGTGTCGGTTTAGTAACGGTTATTTTTTTGATTGGTAAGACGATCGTGATCGCGTCGTTGTTTCAAAAGGGTATCACCCTTTACCAGCAACAGGATTACTCAGAAGCAGAAGCGGTATTTCGTCAAGTTATCCAACGACAACGCAGTAATGATATGGTGCGCTTACTGCTGGGTAATACACTCTTGGCACAACAGAAATGGGATGAAGCAGTTGCTGTATTCCGGGATCTGATCGCGCGATCGCCAAAAACGGTGGATGGGTATGTCAAGTTAGCTCAAGCTTTGATTGAACAAGGAAAACCTGATCAAGCGATGCCTGTTATTCAAGAGTTGATCCAACGCCATCCGCAGAATACAGATATTCCGTTTAGTGTCGGTTTAATGCTATCAAATATTAATCGACTCGATACGCTAATTGAGTCGTATCAGACGTTGAGTCAAGAGTCTCCTGACAAGGCTATTTTCCGTTTAAATCTAGCCAATAGCTGGATGATTCAAGAAAACTGGGAAGCTGCCATAGAAGAGTATCGGGAAGCGATTCGCCTCAATATTAAAAAGCCGCAAGCGTATTGGTATTTAGGAGATGCGTTGAGACAACAGGGTCAATTGGATGAAGCCCTCAGCGTCTGGCGAGAGGCAATTCGCCGTTATCCAGATGATCAGGAAGCTCAGTTAAGAATTCGACAAGCGCTAAAAGAACAAGGTAAATTTGGATAATAGGGTGTTTTTCAAAAAGTAGGAGCGGGTTTTACAATTACCGTTTTTTCCTCCCTCATCTCCCCCATCTCCCCCATCTCCCCCATCTCCCCCATCTCCCC
>CAZNNK010000447.1:0-5950 GCA_964574085.1 uncultured Coleofasciculus sp. | reverse complement strand
CGATGGTTCGTTTAGCTAAACCGATAACACTCCCAAACAACTCTGAACCTGAACCCGATATCGCCATTGTGCAACGATTGGGGCGTGAATACCTAGACCATCACCCTTATCCAGACAACATTTTTTGGCTAATTGAGTATTCCGAGTCCAGTTTAGAGAAAGATTTAGAGATAAAACGTAAAATTTATGCCCAAGTTGGTATTTCTGAATACTGGGTCATTAATCTACAAAGAAGACAACTGATTGTATTTCGAGATCCCCAAGATGGAGAATACGCTTCCCGATCTGCCTTAGCGGGAGGGATAATTTATCCCCTAGCGTTTCCTGATATAAGTATATCCGTCGATTCTATTGTCAGTATGTAAATAATGTATAACCTAGTTTTTTTGTGATAAATGTATCAAATCGAATTCGTAATGCTGTTCGAGATTTACATTACTTCAAGAAGAAGGACGCTATTCAATTCGTGAGGTATTTTATGAGCCAGATGGTACGATTGTCGCTTATAGTAAAGCACCTGTTGTTGTTGTTGGCGCTTCGCTGGAAGAATTGATCCAACTGGTCAAATGGTTTAAGGATGCATTCGACTTACCTGTGTTATCAATAGAAGAAGTAGATGCTCAAGTTGCAGAAAAACCGACAGATGCCAAGTCAAAGCACGAGAACAATATTCCTTTAAACGATCTAATTGCCCAACTATCTACTGAGACTGAGTCAGGTGACTAAACACGTAAATAGTTAAATAATTTGCCATGAAAGTTCAATCGGTCGAGTTAAAGTATTTCAAGAAATTCAGAAATCCGCCTGTATTTGATTTTACGGATTCGGAAACGGGTTTAGCACGAGATATTATTGTCCTAATTGGCATGAATGGTGCGGGTAAAACCAGTCTTTTACAGGCAATTGCGGCGACGCTAGGAGTAGCAACTGGACGATTACAAAAACTTCCTGATTTAGATTGGGTAGGATTTAATTATGAACTGTTAGGAAATAACTGGGGTCGATTTGAGCCAGATGTAACTCTAAAGGTACAATTTTCATCTGAAGAACTCCACGCTGTTCAGGAATTCCATCACAAGTTACACGAAATGGGTCGTCATTTACCCGTTACTCCAGCAGAGGATTACCTAGCAACTTTGAAATGGCAAGGTGAGCGAGTCCAAGCAGATACGGCGCCTCAATTGTTTCAATTTAAAGGGCGAGATTATGCCAAACAACTGCGGCGATCTGAAGGGTTTCAGGTGTTTGAACGAGTGGGTACAGTATTCTGGTATACCGATCAAAGAACGTCAACAAGTTTAACCAGTGAAGATCCCGATCAAAAAATTGAAATAACTGAAAACATTTTACGCGATCGCCTATCAAAATGGCGTCAGTTCCATCAAGATATTGAAATAGGTAGAATTAAGCAACTACGTCCAGGACAAAAAGATGTGTACGCTGAAATTGAACAAGCTTACCAGAAGGTTTTCCCCGAACGTAGTTTTGAAGGTCCGGTTCCCCGCGAAAATATTGATGATATCCTGAGTGAACCATGGTTTTATCTCTACGATGGCAAAAACCAGTATGAAATTTCGGAACTCTCTGGCGGAGAACGGGCTATATTTCCCATGTTAATGGACTTTGCCAACTGGAATATTCATAATTCAGTCATCTTGATTGATGAACTTGAATTACATTTACATCCGCCAATGCAACAAGCATTGCTGAGGACTTTGCCAAAGTTGGGTAAAAATAATCAATTTATCATCACAACTCACTCTGATTATGTAGAGCAATTAGTCCCTGAAGCACATATTATCCGGTTAGAGGTGTAACTTTGAGTGTCTCTGATAAGGTTATTTTCTGTGAGGGGAAACAAACCAGTTTAGATATCAAGCTTCTAGAGCGCATCTTAGCAGAACAACCAGGACAGAGACCAACAATTGTGTCGGCTGGTGGGAAGTTTACCTTTTCAGTTTTTGCTCAAGGTTATTTTTTTCCTGATGAAGCGATCAACCAACGATACATCATTTTTAGGGATAGAGATTTTGATGTTCAACCAACCGCAAACGTTAAATTACTACAACTGGGACAACGCTGCTTTTTAACTCATCGTGCTTGTGTTGAAAATTATCTTTTAGATGCTGATTTAATTCATAAGTATTGGCAGGCTAAGTTTACAGAGAAATCGGAAAATCCTTTATCCAAGTGGGGACATGGCGATTCACCGGGAATTGAGACAATTGCAGCATGGATTGACAGTGCAGCAAGGACGCTGACAGACTATCAAGCAGTAAGATGGGCATTGGCTGATGTAGCGAAGCCAAGTGTGGCGCGATCGCAGCTTGAAACAACTTGGACAAAAGGTAGTGGTAACCTTCCAGCTTCTTTAGATTTACAACACTGTCAAGCTGAAGCCAAGAAACTCATTCAGACATTTAAAGAAGCTGTTGATCAAGTCACCCAAGATAGATTTGAAGAACGTCTCGTTATCTATCAGACTCAGTTTGACCAAGCTGAATTTTGGCAACAGAAACAGTATTTGATTTGGTTTCATGGTAAAGATTTGCAAAAAGCTATGCAGCGACAAGAATCTCAATACATTTCTTTAAAAAACTTTTTTACTTGGGCAATTACTCAACTTGATATTACTCAATATTCGGATTTGATGGAATTACAAACAGAAATTGAGAATTTATAAGTAGGTGGACACAATTAAACTTAACGGTAGAGACGTTCCAGGGAACGTCTCTACACCAACCTATTTTGTGGTACTCTTACGACTCTTCGAGGATTTCGAGGATTTCGAGGATTTCGAGGATTTTGATTTTTTGGAACGACTGCTAGATTTTTTCGCCGCCAATAGTTCCAAGGCTTTTTCTAAGGTAATCTCCTCAACCGATAAATCATCAGGGAGTCCAGCATTGGTTTTACCATGTTTAACATACGTTCCATAAGGACCCTCGTAGACATTGACGGGTTCTTTGTCCTCCGGATGTTCCCCTAATTCCTTTAAAGGAGTCTTAGACTTGCTGCGACTACCCCCTTTAGATTTCTTCGGCTGAGACAAAATTTCCAATGCACGATCCATGGAAATTGTCAATACATCATCGCCTTTTTTCAGAGAACGATAATCTTTTCCCTCTTTCCCCTGGTTGTGGACAACATAAGGACCAAAACGTCCCAATCCCGCCTGAACTTTACCCCCAGTGGCGGGATGAACCCCTAAGGTACGGGGGAGGGCTAATAAACCCAGCGCCATGTCCAGAGTGACATCTTCCAGGTTCACCCCTTTGGGTAAAGACATCCGCTTCGGTTTCTTATTATCTTCGGAGACTTCACCCAGTTGCACATAAGGACCATAACTCCCGATTAACAGATAAATCGGTTCACCTGTTTCCGGATGCAGTCCCAGTTTTTCGGGTCCTTGGGTTTTTTGCTTGAGGATTACCCCCACCTGTTCGGCATCCAGTTCCGAGGGGGTCAAATCTTGGGGAATGGACGCGGTGATGGAACCCTCGCCATTTTCGGCTTCGATGTAGGGACCAAATTTACCGATGCGAACTTTGACATCCAGATTTTCCAGTTCGATACTCCGGGCTTCATTGGGGTCAATTTGGTCTTCCCGTTCGCGAACTTGGGTTTCTAAGCCCTTGTCACCCCGATAAAATTCCTCCAGATAGGGTAGCCATTGGGCTTCTCCGGTGGAGATTTCGTCCAGGGTTTGTTCCATTTTGGCGGTAAAACTGGTGTCTACCAAGTCTGGGAAGTGTTTTTCCAGTAAACTGGTGACGGCGAAGGCAGTGAAGGTGGGAATCAGCGTCTTTTTTTGCATTTGGGCATAGCCGCGATCGATAATCGTACCGATAATGCTGGCGTAGGTACTGGGACGCCCAATTCCTTCACTTTCTAAGGTTTTGACCAGAGAGGCTTCGGTGTAGCGCCCTGGGGGTTGGGTTTCATGACCGACGGCTTCTAACTCTTTGCACTCGGGCTGATCTCCCACGGCTAAGGCGGGAAGGACGACTTCTTGGTCTTCTAAGGCGGCGTCAGGATCATCAGACCCCTCTACATACGCCCGCAGATAACCGGGAAAATCGATACGTTTACCTGTAGACCGAAATCCAGCATCTTCGACTTCCAAGTCTACGGTAATGTGGGTTTGGCGCGAATCTGCCATTTGGGTGGCGACGGTGCGCTTCCAAATTAACTCATACAGTTGCAGTTCACGACCCGATAGTCCAGTATCTCTGGGAGTACGGAACGTGTTTCCAGCCGGGCGAATTGCTTCGTGGGCTTCTTGGGCGGCTTTACTTTTAGTGCTGTACTGACGCGGTTTGGGGCTGAGGTATTGCTTGCCATACATTTGTTCAACACAACTCCGGGCTGCCGCGATCGCTTGGTCGGATAAATGCACTGAATCTGTCCGCATATAGGTAATATACCCCTGTTCGTACAGATTTTGCGCCGTCCGCATCGTATCTCGCGCTGATAAGTTTAATTTGCGGTTGGCTTCCTGTTGCAGGGTGGAGGTGGTAAATGGGGGGGCGGGTTTGCGGGTAACGGGGCGTTCGTCTAGGTCAGTCACCGTCCAGGTTTTGTCCGTTAGCCGCGCCTGTAAGTCTCGCGCTTCGGCTTCATTCAGCAGGCGCACAGTCCGCCCTGGGATAATTTGCCCGGTGTTGGCGTCAAAATCACTTCCGGTGGCAATTTTTGTCCCCGCTAGGGTGACAAGTTTGGATTCAAAGGGGGTGTTGTCTTGGTCTAACAGGGCTTTTAAATCCCAATAACTCCCTTGACGGAATGCACGGCGTTGGCGTTCACGATGCACCAGTAACCGTACCGCAACAGACTGGACACGTCCCGCCGATAATCCCCAGGCGATTTTCTTCCACAGTAGAGGCGAGAGGGTATAGCCCACCAATCGGTCTAAAATTCGGCGGGTTTCTTGGGCGTGTACCAGTTGGTCATCAATATCCCGACAGTTTTGCAGGGCGTCACGAATGGCTTCTTGGGTAATTTCGTGAAAGACCATGCGTTTGCAGGGAATTTTGGGTTTGAGAACTTGCAATAAATGCCAACTAATGCTTTCCCCTTCCCGGTCTTCGTCTGTGGCGAGTACCAACTCTTCGGCGTTTTTCAAGGCGTCTTTAAGTTGTTTGACAACTTTCTTTTTATCCTTGGGGACAACGTAGATGGGTTCAAAATCTTCCTCTACGTTTACCCCCAACTGCGCCCATTTTTCTCCCTTGACGGCTTCGGGGATCTCACTAGCCGATTGAGGGAGGTCACGAATATGACCCATTGACGCTTCTACTTGATAGTCCGACGGCAAGTAGTTACGAATGGTACGGGCTTTGGTGGGAGATTCGACGATGACGAGGGTGGTCATGGGAGTCCTCAAAATAGCAGCCTAGCTGAACAGTCTAATCTAAGTCGTTTATGCAGGGTCTCAAGTCATTGATCCGTAATCAGAGAGTTTGAACCTTTCCTTTGTTCAAGAGAACCGGGTGCGTGAGTGCGTAGGGGCGGGTTTAGGGATGTTCTTGTCGCTATTGATGGTAACAGTTGTACAAAACCCGCCCTGAGTGATTCTTCACGTTGCTTAAGGACATGGTTTTGAGTGGGAGTGATGTTCATGGGTGTTGGCGTATGCGGTGCATGATGGCTAGGTTAGGCGGTTGGTGCATCCCCAAAGTTGTAATTAGCAGGGCTATGCCAGGAATACAGTCCCAGTTAGTCCCATACTAAGCTACTGCTTTGGGTCGATCATTTATCCGATGTCTCTTCTTCTCTTATATATCCCATCTCAACGGTAACTGCACTTTTTCCAGAGGAAAGGTGGGGAAGGTGGGAAGGTGGGGGAGATGAGGGAGATGGGGGAGAAAATGTAATACTGAACCAAGACTCTAGGTAGGGTTGGCTGCACAACTCCAAAACCCTTATCTATCAAGGCTTTGAGTAGCAT
>CAZNNK010000446.1:0-5953 GCA_964574085.1 uncultured Coleofasciculus sp. | reverse complement strand
CCACTGAATTTCCCCTCACCCCCTTACCGATTCTCTCCGGTAGAATCCCCCAAGGGTTACGAGGTTCTCTATATCGCAATGGACCTGCCCGTCTAGAACGGGGGGGTCAACGGATGGGACATTGGTTTGATGGGGACGGCGCTATTTTAGCGGTTCATTTCACCGATGCTACAGCGACTGGGGTCTATCGCTACGTGCAAACCCCCGCCTATCAAGACGAAGCCGCCGCCGGGACATTACTTTACCCCAACTACGGCACCAAAGCCGCAGGGCGAATCTGGGAACGTTGGGGTAAACCCGTGAAAAATAGGGCAAATACCTCTGTATTACCCTTACCGGATAAATTGTTAGCCCTGTGGGAAGGCGGGAATCCTTACGCACTCGACCTACAAACCTTAGAAACCTGGGGACGCGATCGCTTAGACTATTTAGCCGAGGGAGACTCGTTTTCAGCCCATCCCAAGTGTGATCCAGAAACGGGTGAGATTTTTAACTTTGGCATCAGCCTCGGACTTAATTCCAGCCTAAATCTCTACAAAAGCGACTCAACGGGCAAAATCCTCCAAAAAGGAACGATACCTATTAAAGGCATACCCCTAATTCATGATTTTGTCCTCGCAGGCTCTTATCTTGTCTTTTTCGTACCCCCTGTACGGGTGAATCTCCTACCCGCCGCATTGGGGGTGAGTAGCTTTGGGGAGGCGATGGAATGGCGTCCCCAATTAGGAACCCACATTTTAATCGTTGACCGAGAAACGCTTTCATTAGTCGCCCGTAGCGAAGCTGATCCTTGGTTTCAGTGGCATTTTGCCAATGGCTATGTGAATCAGCAGGGTTCGATTGTGGTCGAATTTATTCGATATCCAGATTTTGGCACAAACCAACGTCTCCAAGACATCGCCATGGGTGAGATTCATACCGTTACCAACGAGACATTATGGCAAGTTGAGATCAATCCCCAAACTGGGATGATTATCGCCGAACGGGAATTATTGGATCGATACGTCGAGTTTCCAGTGGTTCCAGACGCACAAGTGGGTCAAACCTCTCGTTCCATTTATCTGGTACTGCATCGCCAAGAGATGGATCACCGTCGCGAAATTTATAGTGCGATCGCCCGCTTTGATTGTCAAACCCAAACCCTAATCGAAGCCGATTTGGGCAAGAATCGCTATCCCTCAGAACCTATCCATGCACCTGACGCGCTGAATCCCGAACAGGGGTGGGTGTTAACCGTCGTTTATGATGGGAATTCTGACCAAAGTGAAGTTTGGATCTATGATAGCGATGCTCTGGATCAAGAACCTGTCTGTCGGTTGCAATTACCGCAAGTGATTTCTTTGAGCTTTCATGGCAGGTGGAAATCTTTTGGGTAAAGTCGTTATGGGTCATTTGTGTTTAAACATAAATAACCCGACTGCATAAAGCGGGTTGGCACGAGGTATTTTCAACAAGCTTTAAATCAAGTCATCTTAACTTGGTTTCAAAGCCGTCTACTATCGAGGCTGACAGTCAGGGGGATCAGTTCGATTACAACCAGGGGGCGGACTTTGGTCTGTTGAAGCTAGCACTAACTTCTGCTGGTTTACCCAAAAAGAGGAATCAAGTCTTCCTGGTTCAGAGATGGACAGGCTAGCGGACAAAACCCAACTATAAATGTGCATTGTAGATGTCATTTGCAGCGCTTATACATCAAGACTGACGTTTTTGCTTCTTTAAGGAGAGTTAAACATTAACCTCTACAAAAAAGAGCTCAAATGCGTAAGTCATGTAATACTTGCTTCAGACTGTTCAATGCTTGATCCGTATAAAACTGGAAAAAATAATAAATTATATAAAATTGACGACTAAGGGAGTCGAACAGAAGCAACTATGGATAGAGAATAAAATTTATAGATTTGTGATAAATATTTGTTGCAATTATAGTTATTAGAATTAAACTTGATGATTGAGAATAGGGAACAGAAAACAGTGGGTAAGTAGGTGGATACAATTAAAGTTAGCGGTGGAGATTAGGGAACAGGGAACAGTAAGGGTTTGAAACTTGTTTACATAACTTAATCTAATCTAGTTACTTAGTGTCAGCGTCTCGCCTGAGTAATACGAAGTTGCGTTCTATCATGTCATTGGAACAGATGGTTGGGTTACAGGGAGCCTACCCTCGAACAAAGTGAAGGGTTTCGCAGAGGCTTGGCTACTGTTCCTTTGCTTAGCATGATAGATTACGTCTTTGACTGTAACTTGGTATAAGGCAAAGTGGGCAGGGATGACTATGACGTGTAATACTCCGAAGAAATGGTATTATACGAAATCCGCTTAAGTTATCCCTTTTATAACGTGGGTACTTTTTCCTTGGAGACGTCTGTTCTCTATCTTTTGCCTTCTGCCTTGTCCCAAGTAACAAGGGAATAGTTAATCCGGATTTAGCGATAGTAGTATTCGCACAAAATTATCAGCGTAAACTCGTCTATTAACATTCAATGGATTACAAAACAGCCCGTAACTTTGTGATTAATCAAGCCACAACATCTGACCAAGAGAAAGACGCCTTTTTGGTTCGTCTCAAGTCGAAACAACCACCAATTCCCGGTCAGATTACCAATATTTTATTAGCGCTGAAAATGATATTTGAGGGTCTGCGAGATGCATCAACTCTAGACCGGGAACTTGCTCATTCCCTCTATTTGTTGGCTTATGAGAGCCGACAACAGTTTGAAGCCGGACGTCGGGTTAGTGTGAATTGGCCCCCCCTGCTCGATGAAGATCTCAAGCGGATTGCTGGTGCTGTTGAGAGTATTTTTTCAGGGGTTTGGCAAATGACATCAGACAAATGACATAAAACTAACGATTTCGCAACTCAACTTCAAGTTTATCTAAGTCTTCTGGCAAGAAAACCGTGATTCGCCCATTAATTGGCTTGCCATTCTCAGTTCGAGTCACTTCTAACCAATAGGCAAAGCGATCGCCTAATAAAAGCTCCCCTTGTCGTGCGATTAGCATTGGTCGATTTTGTCGCCGAGCTAAATCGATGGTTGCGGGTGTGGGATAGGCGTATACCAGGTTAGCTCTCTGGTAATCTTGATAGATTGCTGGACCATAAATAACGCGCAGTGACTCCGTGAGTCGTTCTGGAGTCACCCCGTTAATCATGTCATAGAAGGAAATTTGCTCACTTTGAATCAGGCGGCGATTCGTGGGAAAGGCGATTTGACCTGGCGGAAGCACCGAGGCTTCAAATTTAAATCGTTGAGCGGCAGTATTCTGTTTAGTCACGACTAAGCCATCACCAATACCGGGTTCTAGGGTAGGATGAGCCGCAATCCAAGCCGCGACGGTTTCCACGGTTTGACCGGGTAACGCCTGAGCGGGATTGGCTGTCAACCCCAGTACCATGCCAATGAATAGAAATGACCCCAGTTTACTTTTCTTCATCGCCAGCCTCCTTCAAGTTTTCTTTTCCCTTATAAACAATTATGGCAGTTAGGCTGAACATCTCACCGTTCGCTCATTTGGGTAACTCATATCAAATCCGGGTTATAGCAGTAGACACATTGATTAGGACAAACGAACTGTTGTTCTAGACGCGCCATGAGCCGTTCACTTGTCGCACGCTTATACGCTACTGTCCCAACATCGACGCCCTTGATCGCCTCTGGCAATCAATATGTCATGAAGCCCAACGCTATACACCAGAGGCATTATCCCGACTCTACATAATCCACCAGCAGCGATATGTCTATTTATCCAACCGCTAACAAACCTAAATGTCACAAGCCAGCATCAAGTTTGCGACGCTTCCTGCCGACTTGTAACTACCCCATAAACGGAGACTTTTACTATGTTAAAACCAAACAGTCCCCCTGGTGAACCCACCTACCAGCAAGGCTATCAACAAGCGTTAGAGGATTTCGCGATCGCATCTCTGTTCACTCAGACTACTGTGTGGCTGCTTATTTGGGGTTTGCTGCACAAGTGAAGAAACCCTAACCCATCAAGGTGATCAGCCAGTCCGCGCAGGCGGACTTTGTTTGTGTAGCAGCGATTTCAATCGCCGTGGCAAAATGACGGTCAATCCGTCGCCACTGTTGGCTGACTTGGCGGAATCTGCTCGATCGCGATTAAAGCTTCCATAACTGACTTGACAATCGGTGCTGCTACCGTAGAGCCAAAGGCATTTCCCTTGGGTTCATCCACCACCGCCATCACCACATAACGGGGAGAATCCACACTGAGAATTCCCACAAAGCTGGTAATTTTAGCATTGGTAAAATACCCCCCCGTGGGACTGGCTTTCTGAGCCGTTCCCGTCTTCCCCGCCACTCGATACCCTGAAATTTGAGCCGTTTTTCCTGTTCCTTGGCTAACCACTTGTTCCATCATTTCTAGAACCTGCTGGCAGGTTTCAGGTGAAAAGATGGGGCGGGACGTACTCAAGCGCGGTTGCCAATAAAGCTGACCTTGACTATCAAAAAGTCCCTGGACAACATGAGGCATAACCAACTTACCCCCATTGGCTAACGTAGCATGGAGTTGAACAAGCTGAAGCGGAGTAAGGGAAAAGCCTTGACCAAACGCTGTGGTTGCAGGTTCAATTGGGGAACTGGTAAACTTCCGCTGATTTTTGAGCTGTCCGGCACTTTCAAAGGGCAAATCTGTTTCCAGTCTCTGCCCCAATCCCAATCGTTCTAGCCAACCATAGTAAACCTCCGGTTTCATTTGTTGCATCATCCGCACCATGCCCACGTTACTGGAATGTTGCAGGATTTGTGGCGGATTAATCATGCCATGGGCTTTTTTGTCATAGTTGGCAATGGGCCACCGACCGATCTGAATCGAACCCGTATCGTTAAATAAACTATCAGGGCGAACTGCCCCAGATTCCAGGGCGATCGCCACATTCAGAGGCTTAAACGTGGAACCCGGTTCATACAAATCTGCCAATGCCCAATTTTTAAACAAACTAATATCAGACTTAGAAAATTGATTCGGGTTATAGGTTGGCTCTGATACTAGCACCAACAAAGAACCATCCAAGGCATCCATAACAATTACAGTACCTCGTTTGGCATTAAATTCTTTAATTTTTTGCTTCAGCGCAGAACGTGCCGCCCGTTGTAAGCGACTGTCGAGAGTCAGTTTCAACCGCAGATCATCCGAGTGGATAAACCCTTCGGGAATATGATCCGGCATCAATGTACCGTTCCCTGCCCGACTCATTCGCAGCGTGCGGACTTCTCGTTCTAATAATTTTTCCTGAGAATACTCAATTCCTGCCTGACCCTGATGATCAACATTGACGTACCCAACCACATCTGCGGCTAACTCTTGCTGAGGATAAAGGCGAGAATATTTGGGAATCATTTCAATCCCATCCAAACTTAATTGAGCGATTTTGTTCGCCGTATCTTCGGTTAATGAGGCGCTAATTTGAATGCCTGTATTTCTTTTATTAAATAGCGTTTCCAATTCCGTCGCCGTTTTGTCCAGAATTGGTGCTAACTGAGTAGCGATATTGGTTGGGGATTGTTTAAATAGTTTGGGATGAACGTAAAGAGTATAGACGCGCCGATCTACTGCCAAAACATTACCATTCCGGTCAACAATTGGACGACGCGGAATAAATGGACGCATATAAATCATCTGCTGTTGCCGTGCTTTCTCTTCCAAGTTGGGTGAGATGACGACTTGCAGCCGATATAAATTGAATAAAAGCCCAAAACTCCCTGCCATCATGATTGCCCAAATTAATAGCAATCTAAACCCAGGGCGTTGGACAAGTGTTGACCCTTCACGACCTTCGTAGGGAACCTGCTTTTGAGTGTTAAGTTTTGAGTTTTGACCCTTCACTGCCTTATCTCCCTCAGCTCCCTCATCTCCCCCAGCTCCCCCATCTCCCCCAGCTCCCCCAGGGGTGGGGCTTATACACATCTCCGAGCCCACGGGACCGGAGGAG
>CAZNNK010000445.1:0-5957 GCA_964574085.1 uncultured Coleofasciculus sp. | reverse complement strand
CCCATTCCCGAAAATTATCAGATTTTTGGACACGACTCAAATAGGATTGCTATATTGTACCACTCGCGTTAGACAGCTAATAAGCAAAAGATGAGTATGTGAAGGTGAAGATGTCGAAAGCCGTAGTTTTATTGTCTGGTGGATTAGATTCGTCTACAGTCCTCTATCAAGCAAAGGCAGAGGGCTATGAATGTTATGCGATATCCTTTGATTATCAACAACGACATCAGCGGGAACTGGAATCGGCGATCGCAATCGCTAAATGTGCGGGTGTCCAAGATCATCAGGTGATACGCTTTGACTTGCGCCAGTGGGGAGGGTCAGCCTTAACCAATGATACCCTCGATTTGCCCCAAACGCGATCGCTCCAGCAGATGTCTCAGAGTATCCCGATTACCTATGTCCCCGCCCGCAATACCATTTTTTTGAGTTTTGGTCTATCCTATGCCGAAGCGATCGGGGCTACAGCCCTCTATCTGGGGGTTAATGCGTTAGATTATTCCGGTTACCCCGATTGCCGTCCTGATTATATCCAAGCCATGCAGGAAGTCTTTCGCCTCGGCACAAAACAAGGGCGGGAGGGAACACCGATTCAGATTATCACTCCCCTCGTTCAGCTCAGGAAAACCGAAATTATCGAGTTAGGCAATAAACTCGGAGTGCCTTGGCAAAAAACCTGGTCTTGCTATGCTGGGGATGAGTTGGCTTGTGGTGTCTGTGATTCTTGTCGCTTGCGGCTTGCTGCTTTTGCTGAACTTGGACTAAACGATCCATTAGCTTATAAAAAGTGTTGAGTATGTAGGGGCGATTTCACAACTATCGTTGCTTACCTCACCTAGATGCGACCAATTTATTGGGTTTACCTACTTAAATGACTAACCCTGATCCTACAATTGAATGTCATGGGAAGTTGTTATGAAAACTAAGCAACTTTTAAACAGACTGGGGCAATTTAGCCGACGACTTAATTCTCGAATGATCTGGGCTTATGTTGCCGTCATCCAGGTTTTACTTTTAATACTCATCTATTTAAGCTGGCCCCCCACACATTTAACCTTATTTGTTCCGGCTGACGAAGCCTCAGCTTGGCAATCGTTAATCACGGATTTTCACCAGAGCCATCCCAAAATCCGGATTAACTTGAGAACCCGAACGAATCTGGCAGGTGATATAACCTATCGGCTAAAAGAGGATTTTGTTCGGGAGTGTCAAGCTGGGAATTCACTTTATGATTTAGTCTATACAGATATTATCTGGATGCCAGAGTTTGCGGCTAAGGGGTGTCTGGTTAATTTATATGAATGGACGGCTAAAGAAGACCTCTTAAACGACGGATTTTTACCGAGTGCAATTGACGCCGGAGAATATCAAGGTAAGCTCTATCGCATGCCTTTGCGTTCCGATATTGGTCTCCTCTACTACCGCAAAAATTTACTGGGTAATACTCAGCCACCCGCAACCTTACAGCAATTGACAGCCCTGGCTAAACGTTGGAAAAATCAAGGAAACTATCAAGGCGTTTATCTATGGCAGGGATGGCGGTATGAAGGATTGATCGCTACTTTTGTCGAGGTATTAAACAGCTATGGGGGATTCTGGATTAAGCCAGACAGTTTAGAGGTGGGATTGGATCAACCTAAGGCTAAACAAGCGGTTCAGTTTTTACTCAATACAATTCGAGAAAATATTTCATCTCCAGAAGTTATCTTATACAGCGAACAGGAATCCTTGGAAACGTTTAACCAAGATCAGAATACGATATTCCTGCGCCAGTGGCCCTATGTATGGAACCAATTTACTGATCCCGCTAATATCGGCGTACAAGTCTTGAATCTTTCAAGCAACCCTAATGCTAATAGTTTACGTCCAAGTGGTTGTAATGGGAGTTGGGGTTTAGGCATCGCGAAGAATTCAAAGCATCAAGATAAAGCCTGGAAAGCGATTCAATATTTTACCAGTCAAACAGCCCAGAAAAAATTAATTTGGGAGAAAGGATATTTGCCTAGTCGAGAAGCCTTATTTGATGACCCAGAAATTACGGCGAAATATCCCTATTTGCCTTCTTTAAAAGAAGCCGTCAAAAATTCAATATTGCGCCCTCCTCTTCCTCAGTATGCTCAAGCCTCTTTCATCTTACAAAAATATCTGAGTAAATTAATTACCAGAACCGCCCTTGCCCAAAGAGTTGACGATAATGAGGTAACTAGACTGATGCAGGAAGCCGCCGATGAAACACGCCAACTGTTACAATTAGGGTCTGCTGAATAAGTTGTGCAGGTGAGGGGGAGATGGGGAAAATGAGGGAGATGCCCTACTATTTCCATTCAACCGCTGGGCATCAACAGAACATTCCCTTGAGGAGACAACTGCCGTTGGTGCTGTTGGTAAGCTTGTAACCAAAGAACTCCTGATACTAATAAAATTGAGAAAATGCCGAGATTGAGAATCATTAATCCGAGGGGAAGTGGAGAGGTTTTGGGTATATCTGGATGAGGAAGCGGTTGTTTTTGAAAATGCTGTAAAATAAAGGCAGCATTGGGCGGTCTACGATGGACAAAGGGTGCCATAAAATAGTCCAGCCATTCGACTAAGGGGGCAGAAATTTTGCGCGTATGCTTGCGCCACATTAATTCACCTGTTTTATGGTTTGTTTCTAGTTCTAAAGGATGTTTACCCGTCAGTAAATGGACAAAGGTACGTCCTAAGGCATAGAGATCCGACTGAGGAACAGCATTACCGTTGATTTGTTCAGGTGGGGTATAACCCGGTGAAAAAACCCCTTCTCCAGTTACATCTTTTCCCATTAGTCGTTGGACAACTGTACCTGTCATTTGGCACACGGTTCCAAAATCAATTAGCACCAGTTGACCATTAGGTCGCAGCATAATATTTGAGGGTTTAATATCCCGATGGAAATATTGTTGTTGGTGCAGTGTATCTAATATATCGAGTAACTGTTTTAGCCATTCAATGGCTTTGGCTTCGGAAATGGGTTGATTATGTTTGAGCCATTCTCGTAAATTTATCCCCTCCACTTGTTCCATCACCAAACAATGTAAAGGTCTGGCACGGCGGGAGACAGAAACGGTAAAGTAATCGTCTTCGGGTTGAACTTTAGGAATGCCTGGATGGTTAAGTTTCTTTAAAATTTCGGATTCTTGTCTGAACAGACGAACTAAGGTGGAATTGTTCCGGGTTAAAACTTTCAGCACTTTATGTTTTGCCCCTTTGATTGCCGCCTCTGCTGCCAAATCCTGGACTTCAAAGATTTTGGTGGGATTGGGTGCGTCTAGAGGACGAAGGGGTTTCAGCAGCCGATATCGACTGTTGATGGTTAATGGACTGTCACAGCCTTGGCAGTATTCCAGATAGTCAGGATTTTCCCGTTGGTCGCACTTAGGGTTGATACAGTAGATCATCGGATTTCCAGGGGTGGGTTGAGGTGGAATGGTACTGACTGGTATACTGGTGGGCAATGCCCACCCTACGGTATATCCAGGGTTTTGGCGATCCAAAAATGCAAATTTTCAGTGCCATTCGGTTTAGGTAACTTCTTTAAATTAACATCTACCCCTAGAAATAAATTACTGTTAACTGATAAATATCTGGATATCAATTTGGTCGGGCTGAGTTAAGAATTGTAAAATCCTTCAATCACTTACTGTTCCCTCCTTCACCACAATACTTATTCACCAACCTCTAGTGATTGAGACTGTAGTGTAAATAGAGTGACCTCTGGAGAACAGTTGAGTCGTATGGGCAGATCACTAAAGCCAATCCCACGATTAACATATAGGTTATTACCTGAGGCGCCATAGCCGTCACTCCAACCATCGATGTGTTCCCAGTTTTTAGCTAATGCTAACCAAGACCATTGGGGTGTGAAGGGTAGGCGAATTTGTCCGCCATGAGTGTGTCCTGCAACAGCTACGGGTGCGGTATTGGCAGGTAAAGCTAGAAATGATTTGGGATTGTGCATCATCACAATTCTGGGATTGGTGGATGGCACTTGCGCGATCGCCTCTTTTGGTTTATCTTCTTTTGCCAGATGGGAACCAATGCCGACTAAATAAAAAGAGTCGGTATTTCCATCACTGAGATTTTCCCCAGATTGCCCCGGTTGAGTCAATTTGACAGCTTGGTTTTCCAGCACCTCTATGCCAACGTCTTCCAACGCCGCCTCCAACCGCGCCGCTAAGTTCTCTTTGGGGGGAGTATCCAGGCTAATCATGCCGTAGTCATGATTCCCTAATACGGCATAGGTGGGAATATTGGCATCGGGTAAGGGACGGACTAAATCAACGATGTTAGCAATTTCTGCCTCTTTGCCTTTAAAGGCATGGTAAATAAAGTCACCGCTAATCAGGACTACACTAGGGCGTTCTTCTATCAGTTTGGCGACACTACGACGGACAGTGGGGGTATTATCTAGCCACATTCCGTATTGAAAATCGGAAATTAATCCAATTCGTTGGTCTTGCCAAGCTGTAGGAAGATTGGGAATGACGGCAACTTCTTCTTCTGTGTCGAGGATATAAGGCTCAATTAAGCCCCAAATTAAAAGAATACAGAATAGTCCGACTAAACTTAAGAGAATATACTTGATTTTTTTCATGGTTCATTGTTTATTGTTGATTGGTAATCCTCTATCCCAGCTCCCAGACGCGATGCCAGAAGCGTTTCTACAAGTTCCCTTTCCTGTTGCCTAATCAATGCAGTATTGCTTGGTCAATCGTTGTCTGGTCATCTAAGGGGGTAGCCCGATTAGTGGTTTGGCTGGAGGCGATCGCATCCCAAACCCAGCCGTCATTGTGAAGCAGTGCCAATAGCAGCTTTCTGCGTTTAGTGACGTGTTTGGTGGCGTCCCAAAATTGGCGATCGCTAACCGTGGGAATCCCGTGTTTCCTGAGTCGTTCCAGGGGTGGAAGCGGTGGGTTTTCCGAGGCGGGTTCTAAGTAAGCGGATTTGAGGGTTTTCAAATAAGCCGCACTAGCCCGACGTGCTGCACCTAGCGCCGCTGGATCGGGTTGACTTGACGTTTTGACACCATATTCTAAGATAGTTAGCGCTTCATCAAGAGCCACTAAACTCAAAATGATCGAGCGAGAGCGTTCGATGCTGTGGAAATAATGAAGAATCGGATAAGTTAGATGGCGTTCTCCCTGTTGGGCAAGCATGGGCGTCAGCGCAATTAAATGCTGGTCAAACTGCCCAAAATCTTCGCCATTCCAGGCTCTGACCAGAATTTCGTCAGCCGTACCACCGAGAGAGGAAATATAAACCGCCAGTTGGCGTTGCTCAGTCGCGGCTGAAACCACAGGTAAGAGATAGGCGATTGCCAAGGTAACTAAAAAGAACCCATTCACCGAAGCAATTGCTGTGGCAATTTGCCAAACTGCACCTTGAGGACTATAACTCCCCATGCCTAGGGTTGAGATAGTATAACCGACAAAATAAATTCTTTCTAACGTAGTGGCGGGCAGTTTTTTCGGTGTCAGCACAGCCGTATCATCAGCGCTAAACAATAATGTCCATTCCGCCCACGTTAAGGCAAACCAAAGCACGGCGACACTAACGACAACTATCCAGCCTGTAACTAGCAATAAGCGGTGATGGGAACGCCAGCGATGAATCTGAAGCGCGATTTTCCACAGCCAAGCCGAGATTCTGCTGGTTAGAGGTCCTCCTCCCCCTACTGTCAGGGTTGTGATCAGGACATCAATGGAGACAACGATGAGAATGAGCAGTCCGGAAATGACTAGCAGAATCGACATAAGGGAAATTAAAACAGTCCATGCGATCGCAGATTACCTCACTACGAGGCAAAAAACCTGCATCTGAGGGAATAGGTAGGGGCTGTTGAATAAGTGTTGTAGTGGGAGGGAGCAGGGGAAGCTGGGGGAGCGGTGTAGAGACGTAGCATGCTACGTCTGGGAGCTGGGGGAGCAAATCTAAGC
>CAZNNK010000444.1:0-6017 GCA_964574085.1 uncultured Coleofasciculus sp. | reverse complement strand
CTGGGCGAGGCGATTGACGAGGGTTGTAAATAATAACTCGCCTTGGTTGCTCAAGCGATGCATTTTGTCAAGCCCTTGAGACAAAGATTGCTGATATCCCTGTAGATCCCGATCGAGTGCCTCAAAGAGTGACCGTTGGTTGGCATCGAGATTGATCAACATGCGATCGCTCTCCCGTTGCAGTTGCCGCAGTTGTTCCAAGCGTTCTTGTGGCAACATCATTGTCGAGGCTAACGGCTCTGGTGATCCTGATGTCGATGCGGCGTTGAGCAATTGGGCTTCTAAATTCAGTAAGACTTGAGCCAGTTGCTGGGTCAGGCGTTCGGTTGACTGATGAATTAAATCCTGAGCAAATTCTGGGAGAGGTGGCGCTTGGGTTCCTCCGTTAGCGGTGACGGTATTGTGTAATTGCTGTTTCTTCTGCTCCAGGCGCTGAATATCTTGAGTTAAGGACTCTCGCTGTTGACGTAAGGCTGACAATTCAGCCTGCAAGGGTTCTGTCACCTGTTGGCGGATACTCTCCATTTCTTGGGCAACCGCCTGCACAATCGGTTGTATGGATGATTCCTGGGGGGGCGACATTGCCATGTCTTCCTGCTGTATCGATAGCAAATAACGACGCACCCGTTCCAGGATTTCGCGATCGTGGGCTAAATCATTGGGTTTAGACCAAGGTAAACGGGAGCCAAACTTGGCAAGGAGGCTGTCAATATCAGCAATCAGCGATTGAATTTTCTTCTGTTTAGTCACGGTGGAACGCCTGACAACTTATGTTCACGCTTCGCAGAAGTCATGGTGAGTCTGTCCTTATAATAAACGTATTCTGGCTTACCCATATCCTCTCAAGTCCTCATGGCTGGCATCTGAATGGTGAAATCCCCCTCAATATGCCGCATAATAGCTTTGTACCAATCTCCGGCTGGATTAACTCTAATCTCCGATAGGATTAGACTTGAAGGCACTTCCAGGGAGTATAGCGCCGTTCATCGATCAGGACATGAGTCCCTTGTCTCTGCCATTATGGTGGGTCTAGATAGGGTGATGAGGGGCGCTTGTACCACAATGACTCTAATCCTGGGTCTGTTGTGGAACAGGAGGGAACCTACTCAAGTTTTTGAGGATAACAAATCGCCGTACTTGTCCACGGCATATACAATGTGGTTTGGCTTCATGGATGATCGATACAGCTCACACGAAATGAACTCTAATGTTAATGAGTTGATTCGCACAGCTCCTTTATTTTCTGGCTTGCCAGAAGCTAGTGTGAATCAAGCAACTGCTCATGTTGTTACTCGCAGCCACCCAAAAGACCGAGTTATTTTACTAGAAAATGACTGGGGTGGCTCGGTTTACTTCATTTTGGAGGGCTGGGCAAAGATTCGTACCTACAACCTGGAAGGGAAAGAGGTGACGCTCAACATCTTAGGGAAGGGGGAAATTTTTGGCGAAATGGCGGCGCTGGATGAGGTGCCTCGTTCTACCGATGTAATTACCTTAACGCCCACGACGATTGGCAGCATACCTGCTCAGGATTTTATCCAGCTTATTCATGATGAACCGCTAGCCGGGGTTCGTTTGTCTCAGCTTATGGCAAAGCGCTTGCGCCAAGTTAATCGCCGTCTGCGCCTGAGAGAGTCGGATAGTACGTCGCGAGTGGCAGACACGCTCTTATTTTTGGCAGAGGGTCAGGGTAAAGTTAAACAGCAAGGCACTGAGATTCCCAACTTACCTCATCGCGAGTTGAGTAGTTTGAGTGGATTGGCACGGGAGACAGTGACGCGGGTGTTGACGAAGCTGGAAAAAAAAGGCTTGATTAAGCGAGAACACGATATTATGTTTATCCCAGATCTGGCGGCATTAGAACGGATTATTGCTTAGAAGGGTCTGATGTCCTTTGTCAGGTGGGAAGCAGGTTTCAGTCTTAAGGGGATCAGGCGATCGTTTCCCGGTGAATGTGACGTTAGAGTGGAGGTTGATTAAGTGTTGATCAAAGCTGCATGAGCGATTCTTTTGAGGATGCCCAAACACCTCGCCCTAATCCCGATCAAAATCCTGAATCCTCCCCGCAGGACTTAGAAAATGGCAATGACGAATGGGATTTAGTGGAGGAACTGGAGCCAGAGACGGAACCATCAACCAATGCCAGACCTGACAGGCAAATGCCTAATCAGGGCAGAACTTTGGCAAGTCCCCAACAGCAGGAACAACAGCGGCAGTTCAATACCACTGTAGTCATGGTGGAAACCGCGTTCCTTGCCAGTACAGCGAGTTTGATTTGGCTAATTAATTATTATTTTCCCCTCGGTCCGGTGCTGAAGATGTTTTTCCCGGTGCCAATCGCCTTGGTGTACATGCGCCGGGGACATCGAGCCTCTTGGATGGCGGCATTGGTGTCAGGGTTGTTGCTGTCGGTGCTACAAGGACCAACCCGCAGTATCTTGTTTTTGATTCCCTACGGTTTGATGGGCGTTCAATTGGGCGCATTGTGGAAACGTCAAGCGAATTGGTTATTTTCCATTGGAATTGGGACGCTACTGGGAACCTTGGGATTCTTTTTTCGCTTCTGGTTGCTCTCGATTCTTCTGAGTGAGGATCTGTGGGTGTATGTGATGACTCAAATTACCGAATTAGTGGAATGGGGGTTTGTCAAGCTGGGTTTACTCGCGCAACCCAGTTTAACGTTAATTCAAGCCGTGGCAATTGTGGCAATTGTGGTCAACAATGCCATTTATTTATTTGTGGTTCATCTGGTCGCATTACTCATCTTTGATCGCCTGAAAAATCCCATTCCTCGCCCGCCTCAGTGGGTACAAGTTTTACTGGATTATTAAGTTATGTAAAAATAAAGGCAAAGGCTTACAAATAACGTAGCTGGCTTGGCGCTCCCTTGAGTAGGACGTAGCTTGCTTCTTTTCAGGAAGCGAGTATGACAAATGACGAATAACGTATCTGTCAATATTGCTACAGCATAACTGACTCTCCTATTGATACGTTGGTAATTCGCTAAAATAACAAATTAAGTAGGTTACAGGTCACTTGATATGTCTTTATTGTTGATCATTCCCTTGGGTATTTTTATCATTGCCGCGTATCTTTTTAAACAATTGTCTAATGAAATGGCTTATCTTGCCGCTGTCATTGCTTTAGTTAGCTTACTTGTAACGTTATGTTTAGCACCGTGGCAAATTCAATTATTGTTGCTAATCTTAGTCATTCTCAGCAATCATAGACGCAGTTCGGCATCATCTCAGCCCGTGATCGAGTCGTCATTGCCGGATGAGAACAACGTTCAACTCGTTTATCGAGGCGTTAACTATGACCTAACTCCTGCCCAGGTTGAAGTAACCGAAGATGAGGTGATCGGCAAATATCGGGGTCAGGCTTTGAGAGTTCACCATCTCGTGAAACCTCCGGCTACGTCAACTATGTCATCCTTAAAGTATCGAGGGGTTAGGGTTAACGATCAAAAATCGTTGATACCTGTGGTTAAAGAACAGCAATTAACCCAAAACAGTAATTGGAGGATGACCTAGAGCGTCAGTGAGCGAAGCGAAGGAAATGGAGATTTGGTATCGTTACGTTACCATTTTGGGACAATTCCAGTAGATGATCCGATTACTGGACTAACGGGATAGGATAGATTAACCCGAAAGTGATGACTCTTGGATTAAGGAGAAACTATGCGAATCGCTCATAATATCACAGACGTGATCGGTCACACTCCCCTAATTCAGCTCAACCGGATTCCTCAAGCTGAGGGATGTGTGGGGCGAATTGTAGTGAAACTGGAGGGAATGAACCCAGCCGCCTCCGTGAAAGACCGCATCGGGATGAGTATGATTCGGGCGGCGGAAGAAGCGGGTCAGATTCATCCTGGAAAAACGGTATTAGTAGAACCGACATCAGGTAATACGGGTATTGCCCTAGCCATGGTAGCAGCCGCCAAAGGGTATCCGCTAATCTTGACCATGCCCGATACGATGAGCATGGAACGGCGAGCTATGCTAAAAGCTTATGGTGCCAAACTAGAGTTGACACCTGGAAGCGAAGGGATGAAAGGAGCAATTCGCAGAGCCAACGAAATTACCGAAAATACTCCGGAAGCCTTTATGCTGCAACAGTTTCAAAACCCAGCCAATCCCCAAATCCATCGAGAGACGACAGCTGAAGAAATTTGGGAAGATACAGAGGGTCAGGTTGATATTGTCATCGCTGGTGTTGGCACCGGTGGTACGATTACTGGCGTTGCCGAAGTGCTCAAGCAACGTAAACCCGATTTTACCGCGATCGCCGTCGAACCCACCAGTAGTCCAGTTCTATCTGGCGGACAAGCCGGACCCCATAAGATTCAAGGAATTGGTGCTGGCTTCGTCCCTCAAGTTTTACGTACAGAACTGATTGATGAAGTGGTTCAAGTCAGTGATGAAGATGCCATAACCTTTGGTCGCCGTTTGGCACGAGAAGAAGGATTATTATCGGGAATCTCCTCCGGTGCAGCTTTATGTGCTGCGATTCAGGTGGCGAAACGTCCGGAGAATGCGGGTAAGCTAATTGTTATGGTACAACCCAGTTTTGGTGAACGTTATTTGAGTACACCTTTGTTCCGAGAACTGGATCAATCTGAAACACCTGTCTTGGTTTAATGGTCATGGTTCATGGTTCATTGGTCATTGGTCAATTCTCCAAACTGCCTAAAGGACAAACGTGATCCGAATCTATAGCCAGCTTGTCCAGGGACATCAATGGTTGCAACAATATCGGGGAAAACCGCCCCTACTCGCTTGCATTTTAGGATTTACGGCAACCGGGTTGATCCCTGGCATTTCTGCAGCTGGGGCAACTCCAGAGGATCGGAAGTATACTGCGATCGCGGATGCTGAATTCTTAGTTAATGGTTTTAGCCCCAATCCTCAGTATCCTCTACCTCCCCTAGATGCTGGAGCATCCCCTGTGCTGATTTCTCGCGCTGTTGTTGAGGCTTTTCGGCTTCCCGTTTATCTATTTAATGCGGGTTTACCTCAACCGCCTGCTGTTCCCGCCATAAATTTAGGAGGGTTACCTGCTGAGTGTTTAACCACGGGAAACGCCTTGCCCATCAGTACCGTCAAACAGCTATTTGAGCAAGGCTTAACTTGGGGTCAAAAGCTAGCAACCGTTACCCCAAGTGGATATGTGATGATTGCTGAATGTGTTGTTGGTGGAACCACAACGGCTTTGAGTGTGCTAACAGGGTTAGGTATTGCCGCCATGGGTAAAGTCAATAGCAGCCATCCGCACTGTAATCATCGCCAAAAAGCAGAAATTGTGCGGATGGGACTACAACAAGCTGGCTGGGAAACGAAACTGGCAGAATTCATTGATCCCTTCGAGTTAGTCGCCGCCGTAGGTGATCCCATGCAAATTACAGCCGCCGGAATGGTAATTGGGGCAAGTCAAAGTGTTGGTGTTTTGTTAGCTGGAGGGACGCAAATGCTGGCAGTTTATGCCCTAGCACGGGCGTTGGCGTCGATTCAAGCTTGTAGAGACGTGCCATGGCACGTCTGGGAAGCTTATCGTCGTAGTCTTGATTCCTTTGCATGGCAACCTAAGCAGGTGGTTGTCGGTACAACTCGCTGGGTGGCAGATGATCCCACAGGTGATACTGTAGGATTAGCACGAGCTATCAGTGGTGTTCCTCTTTTGGCAACCGACTTAAGTTTTGCCCAGTCAAGTTATCCGCAGCTACGGGCTTACGAACAAGGATATGTCAAGGAAGGCGTCGGTGCGGGAGGATGTGCGATCGCGTCCCATCTTTACCACGGATGGAATACGGCTCGATTACTCCAAGCCATTGAAGCACTGCTGGCTCAACACCATTAAATGAAGGAGAAAAAGTTAAGTAAGTAGGATCAATAATCTCTACGATAAAGTCATTTGTCATTTGTTGATTGTTGATTGTTCATCCTCCTTTCTCCCCCAGCTCCCCCAGCTTCCCCAGCTTCCCCAGCTTCCCCAGCTTCCCCAGCTTCCCCAGCTTC
>CAZNNK010000443.1:0-6038 GCA_964574085.1 uncultured Coleofasciculus sp. | reverse complement strand
TTAAGTGAAAAGTATGGCTATCGGATTGCCAATGTCTTTCATGCTGGCGTTGGCAATTTACATCCTTTGATTCTGTACGATGAATCAATTCCCGGTGCATTTGAGCAGGTGGAAGAATTAGGCGGGGAAATTCTGCGACTTTGTGTGAATGCAGGCGGGAGTATTTCGGGAGAACATGGGATTGGTGCCGATAAGAACTGCTTTATGCCCGATATGTTCAGTGAAGCGGATTTGGAGACTATGAAATGGATTAATCAGGTGTTTAATCCCAAAGGCTTGGCGAATCCAGGGAAGGTATTTCCCACGCCTCGCACCTGTGGGGAAGCCGCGAATGCTCAAAAGTCAGCCCAGTTTAAGGATGTGGAACAGTTTTAACCTCATAACCCCACCCTAACCCTCCCCTTATCAAGGGGAGGGAACTCCCACATCCGTGTCAACTTAAGCCACAACCCTTGCCCATCCTAATTTTCAGCTACGGTGTCCCTGCTCCAAGAACTCCCAAACGCGCCATGGCGCGTCTGGAACATTGCTCCCCCTGCTTCCCCTGCTTCCCCCGCTCTCCCTGCTTTCACCGTAAGTTGACACCAATGTGATAAAACTCGCTCCTACACCCCAATAACTCCGCCCCCACTCCTTTAATATGAGCCAACAAAAATTCGCCAACAGTATCTTTCCGAGTTGCTATTCCCTAGTCCCAGTTAACTATTTTCAGAGAAGGTGTTGGCAATTTGGCTTAGGTTTAGTCGGGGTTTTTGTACCAAGTTGGGCTAACTCGTCTTGCCAAACGTTAGACACAATTCCAACCCCAATTCCAGAAATAAATCTGACGACTCAATCTGAACCCCCATCAAACTCAGCCCCCCAGGAATTGGAGTTAAATCCAGAGATTATTGAGAATAGTCCCGTATTACAACGCTGGTTGCAAGACGTACCTAATGTTTTAGAGGAAATTCGCCATGACCCCAGTTTTCGCACCCGCTTTCGGTTCGGCTATTCTCAGTTTCCTTCAACTGAACAAGCGGGGGGATTGACTATCGGCGTCGAAGATATTTTTATCAATCGTAGCGGGTTTACCGTCAGTGGGGATTATCACACCTCATTTAATGGCGATCGCGAAGCGTTTGGTGTAGACTTGCGGTACTATCTGCGTCCTTTAGGAAATTATGTAAATGTGGCTCCCCTGGTGGGTTATCGCTATCTGGAGTCGAATGATTATACCACAGATGGGGTAAATCTCGGTGTAAAATTACAGTTGGTTTTATCTCGCACTGGTGCGGCTGATATATCTTTAACCCAAAGTTTTGTCTCCCCAGGGAGTGAGGATGAAGTCGGTTTAACCACCTTGTCGGTTGGGTATGCGGTTACCCCAGACTTACGCTTATCCACCGATATTCAGAAGCAAAACTCAACAGAAGAAAAAGATAGTCGAGTCGGGATTGTTCTGGAGTGGATGCCTTAATTTTTCAGTGTTAATATAACCAAAATGCTAAGTGAAAAACGTCGCAGCGGTAAAACCCCAAAATCCAAGAAGCGAAAATTTTCTAGCTTCAGTAAAAGCGAGGCATTTCAGTTACTAGGACTTACCGATTTGCTCCCTTGGACTCTGCCAACAGAACCGATTCAACTCAGTGCCTTTTTCCAAGAACATCTTACCCGACTCAACCGCAACTTTGACCTAGAAAGCTATGAAGAGTCCAAAAAGCTTTTAATTGATGCCATCTGCGATGAAGCCATTAACCCCTGTGAGCGTCTCAAAATCTGGAAAGGAGCGCAACTAGAAAGTGATCAGTTAGCGGGATATGTAGATTACCTGATTGCTGAACGGAAGCGATTTCTGGATATGCCAAGTCTGTGTATCATTGAAGCCAAAAAAGATGACTTTGAGCAAGGACTAGCTCAATGCTTGGTCGAGATGCAAGCCTGTCAGTGGAATAACCAACAGAAGAATTATACCATAGATAGTCTGGGAATCGTTACCAATGGCGAAGGCTGGAGATTCTACAAACTAGATATCAATGGAATTGGCTATGAAACGCCCCTATACTCAACGGGAGACATGGAACTTTTACTCGGACGGCTGCGCTATATTTTTCAACTCTGTCAACAAAATCTGCCGTAACCGAAAAAAGGCAAATGTATAGCGCTACGCGCCAGGGAATAGGCAATAGGCAACACCTCGACTTCGCTCGGTGTGTCATGGCAATAGTGAAGAAAACGCTTACCTTACAAGGGATTGAGCGATTTTAATTTTTGTTTTATGTCCTAACCTTAGTGCGTAGTTAAGCAAGATCCCCGACTTCTCCAAGAAGTCAGGGATCTGTCTATGTACCTCACTTACTTGAAAGGCGCTGTATATATCAAAGATTCGTTTCATCTGTATAACTTTAAGCAGGCTATCTCTCCATCAACCAATTTTCCAAATCTTCCAGACTGTCGAACTCTAATAAATCTTCTCCTAAACTTTCCAAATCTTCAATAGATAAATCTTCAATTTGACTGCTTGTTTGCACAGGGATTTCTCCAAAACGCTTTTTGAGTAGTCGCATGATTAATCGCGATTCTCCTTTTTGTTCACCTTTTTGTTCTGCATAAATGATCCGCCCTTTCTCGTCTTGTAACATCATCCCCCGCCTATCTACTAGATCTAATTCTTCCACTGTCATATTGGCTTGGTTAGCTAAATTCAAAGCAAATTTTATTTCCGATACTTCTCCTAAACTCTCAGGGATATCCTCCAACATCGCCGCTTCTCGCAGAAAATAAATCCACTTATCTGTCAAACTCGTTAACTCTGAGAGAGTTTTCTTAAATTTAGGTAATTCCAGAAAGATTAGCTGTAATTCCTGATTGAGAATCTCAAACTTTTTCGGCTCTTTCAGACTAACTATGATAAATTACTAAAAAATAATCTCCATAATCCTTGCTACGCAAGAATCATGGAGATTAAAAAAAGCAATTCTAATAAAACAGGCTTTTGATTCTGTTGGAGCCTTTGCTATTTAAGGGTTTAAGCTCATTTAAATTGCTAATTTACCATAACCAGTCTAAGAGAGCCTATATTTTATGCTATCCCTGACCTACTTCTATACCTGCCCTCATGACTCAAACGGCTCAAGCAACGCTTCTACCGTAGTATCCGATACCTCATCACTTTCTAAGATGCGTGAGGCGTCTTGGTATAGATGCCCAATGGAACGACGGTAGGCTGGATCATAGTGGTGACTCAGCAATTCTCCGACTAATGTATGCCATTGTTCTGTGTCGATTAAATGATACCAACACCGAATTTTTTGCCCACCGTAGCGCGATTTCAAGAACCCTAGCTTGCGTTTCAAAAGGTCGGGATGGGTGATGAAGTGGGGATACTCGTGCAGCAGCCGTTCGATTCTTACTGCTTGGGGGAGTTGAATTTCTATACAGTTCGCCTGTTTCATCTGTTGCCAAAGGGATGTGGGCAAATAACGCTGTCCAATTTTATTGCTTTCGGCTTCTACCCAAATCGGCTGACTGGGGTCAAAGTCTTGTAATGCCAACAGGAGTAAGGATTCAAACTGTTTTTGCGAGGGTTGAGGGGTTGGTTCATCTTGCCACTGTTGACCCAAGAGGGAACCGCGATGATTTGCCAAACCCTCTAAATCAAGGACTTGGACGCCGCGTTGCGCTAACTGGTGTAAAATATAGGTTTTCCCGCTACCCGTGAAACCAGATAACACCTGAAATGTAAACTGGAGCGGTAACGTTTCGAGTTGCTGGCGCACATAAGTGCGGTAGGTTTTATAGCCACCTTCTAGAACAGTCACTCGCCAGCCAATTTGACTTAAGACGCCAGCCAGACTATGAGAACGTTGACCGCCACGCCAGCAGTACACCAGGGGATGATAGTTTTTGTCTTTAGCGGCAAAGTGAGACTCCAGATGTTGAGCAATGTTACGAGCAACCAAAGCGGCGCCCAGTTTTCGGGCTGGGAAGGGGGAGACTTGCTTGTAAAGCGTTCCCACTTTCGCCCGTTGTTCGTCATCGAGGACGGGTAGGTTGATCGCTTGGGGGAGATGATCCTCAGCAAACTCACTGGGACTGCGAACATCAATAATCTCAGTATAGGTTTCTAGCCAGGGTGCTTGAGTGTATGTGAGCGATCGCGCCATGCTGATTTGTCTAGAGTGGTGGATAAAGTCCCGATTGCCAACCTTTTCTAGTGTATCGGAAGCCTGAGGTAGGGAGATTGACCACAAGCGACTGGGAGTAACTCTCCAGCATTCGCTATCTTGAATGAAAGGATCATTAAGGGTGAGGATGGGGCGTGTCTTACTTAATTTACGATCCCGATACTCCTAATCAAAAAGTTTATACCTTGGAGTCGGGGATTAATACTATCGGGCGTGAAGACGATAACACAATTGTCGTACTTCATGGGTATCTCTCTCGTCACCATGCCCAAATTGTTATTTGCTCAGACTCAGACCGTGTCACACTGACGGATCTGCAAAGTCTCAATGGCACGTTTGTTAACGAGTGTCAAATTGAGGAATGTCAAATCAAGCATGGGGATTTAATTCGCTTTGGGAGTGTGTTTTTCAAATTTGTGAAAACTCTTCCCCCGCCTCCACAAAAATCCCTCAATGAGGATACCTCGAATCTTTCGATTCTCCGACAGGTTGCGCCTGAGAAGACGCGAATCACGATGCGAGAGTTACTGCAACCTGATAAAGCAGAACGTTCAGTTCTAAAACTCCGCAACCAAGATGCTCATCAGCGATCGGTTAATAAATTGCAAATTTTGCTAGAGGTAAGCAAACAGCTTTCCTCCCCCGAAGAATCTGACCGACTGATGCAAAAAATTTTGGATCTGTTGTTTGAGATCATGCAGGTGGATCGGGCAGCGATTTTGATGGTTAATGAACAGACTGGAAAACTGGAACAGAAAGCGGTGAAACTGCAATCTGATTATCAAGATAATACTCAGTTTTACAGCAAACGGATTGCTAATTTTGTTCGCAAGCAAGGCAATGGCATCTTAACGGATGATGCCCGAATTGACACCTTGTTTAATGATTCCGTCTCAATTCTCAAACAAGGGATTCACGCCGCGATGTGTGTTCCGCTCAAACCACGAGATACGGTTATCGGTGTTTTGTATGTGGATAATTTATCGATGACGGATCTCTATTCTGATGAAGACTTGGAGTTCTTAACCTGTCTGGCAAACCAAGCCGCGATCGCGATCGAGAATTCTCGTCTCTATACCCAGATGGAGGCGGAGGCGGTGATGCGGGATAAATTAGAACGGTTCTTTCCGCGAACGGTGAGTCGTAAGCTGCGGGAGGAAGGCAATTTAGAAATTGTTGATACGGAAGTAACAGCGCTGTTTGCAGATATTAGTAACTTTACTAAAATGTCCTCCCAAATGGAACCTCGGCAAATTATTGAAATGCTCAATGAGTATTTTCAGGTAATGGTTGAGGAGATTGTTTTCCCCTATGAAGGCACATTAGAAAAATATATTGGTGATGCATTGCTGGCGGTTTGGGGCGCTCCCTATCGCAAACCCAATGATGTCGATTTAGCGGTAAGAGCCGCGATTGATATGCAATGGGCAGTTCGTCGTTTAAATCAAGTATGGATTCAACGCAAAAGACGACCGATTCAAATTCACATCGGCTTAAATACGGGGAAAGTCGCGGCGGGAAATATCGGTTCAGCGAAACTGATTCAATATGCCACGATTGGTGATACTACGAATGTGACCAGTCGGATTTGTAATTTAGCCAAACCCAATGAAATTTTAATTGCTAAAAGTACGTTAGACAAACTTAATGACCGAACCATTTCTGTGGAAAAAATGCCGCCAATGCGAGTGAAGGGGAAAGCTCAACCGTTAGATCTATATCGAGTTTTATGGTATAAAATTAATAAGGGAAAGGAAATCCAAAACGGAGATAAGCTGTTCGGCATTTAAACCTTAATCTCAATAACGGCAAAATCCTTGTAATGCGAGCATCTTGCTCGCTACCCATTCCCAATTTAAATGCGTGACAGCT